>DASSTF010000086.1:0-4491 GCA_035708045.1 Rhodanobacteraceae bacterium
GCAACGCGCTGCTGAATTCCCCTTCAGACAGCGGCGGACGGGTGGAGGATCAGGCCCGCAGGGGGCCGGCAGGGATGCCGGCCTTTTTCCGAGGGCCAGGAAGGCCCTTCGGAAAAACCCCGCAACCCGGGAGCGCACCCGCAGGGCGCTGTCTGCCGGGGTGGTTTTCTTTTGGTTCGTTTTCTTTTGGCAGCAAAAGAAAATGAACGAGCGCCCGCAGGGCGCGACACCCGCCGAAGGCGAAACAAATCCCCACAAAACGCGACACCCGCCGCCAGGCGAAACAACACCCCTACCCGACCGCCAACCGCCGCTGCCGCCGCCGCGCACGCCACTCGCGCCAATGCCCCGCCAGACAGGCAAAAATGAGATACAACGCCGGCGTGCTGAGCAACGTCATCGCCTGCGACACGATCAACCCACCGATCAGGGCGATACCCAGCGGACGCCGAAGCTCCGCGCCGGTGCCGATGCCGATGGCCAGCGGCAGGGCCGCCAGGATGGCCACCATCGTGGTCATCATGATCGGCCGGAAACGCACGAGGCAGGCCTCGCGGATGGCTTCCCGAGGCTCCATGCCGAGGCGCTGTCGGGCAAGCGCGAAGTCGATCATCATGATCGCGTTTTTCATCACCAGTCCGATCAAAAGCACCAGCGCCATGTCGGCCACGATGGACAACTCGGTGTTGGTGAGCACCAGCGCCAGCAGCGCGCCGACGCCGGCCGAAGGCAGCGTGGAAAGAATGGTGACCGGGTGGATCAGGCTTTCGTACAGCATGCCCAGCACCACGTACACGGCGAAAATCGCGCCGAGCAGCAGCAGCGGCATGGTCGACATGGATTCCCGAAAATGCCGGAAGCCGCTGCCGAAGTCAGGGTGGACGCCCGCCGGCAGACGCATCGCGTTGATGGTCTCGTGGATCGACTTCATGGCTTCGCCCATACTGGCGCCGGGGGCGAGGTTGAAGCTCACGTCCATGGTGGTGAACTGGTCTTCGTGCTGGATGGACATCGGCGCCAGGCCCGGCTCCTGATGCGCCACCGCCGAGATCGGCACCATGCCGCCGCGTCGGGTCTTGACGTACACGTGGTTGAGCGCCGCCGGCGTGGCCGACTGCTGCGGCAAGGCGCTCACCACCACGCTGTATTGATGGATGCCGGAGTAGATGGTGGATACCTGACGCTGACCGAAGGCGTTGTAGAGCGCATCGTCGACGGCAGCCACACTGACGCCCAGCCGTGCGGCCTTGGCGCGGTCGATGACGATGTTTTGGCGCAAACCGGCCTCGTCCACGTCGGTGCCGACGTCGCGCAGCAGCGGATTCTTTTTCAGCTGCGTTTCCAGCTTGGGCAGCCACTCCTGCAACTGTTCGGAACTGTTGCCTTTCAGCTCGATGCTGTACTGGGCGCCCTGGCTGGTGCCTCGCCCGCCGCTGGGCAAATCCTGGTGCGCGCGCAAACGCAAATCGATGCCGGCAAACTGCTCGGCCTTTTTCGACAACCGGGCCAATACCTTCTGCGTCGACTCGCTGCGCCCATGTCCCAACGGTTTGAGCTGGATGCTGAGCGAACCGCTGGCGCTGCCGCGGTGTGACCCCAGTCGCGATCCCACGTACTCCACCGCCGGGTCGGACAGCAGCATGTGCGTCACGCGTTGCTGGCGTTGCTTCATGTCGGCGAACGACAAGGTGGAGCCGGCCGTCACGCGGCCCCACATGAGGCCGGTGTCCTGCGGCGGGAAGAAGCCGGCCTTGACCACGCCGAACAGGAAGATGGTGACGAAGATCAACGCCAGCGGCGTCAACGCCATCAGCAGTGCATGCCGCAACGTCCAGTCCAGCGCGCCACGATAGATGCGCGCGATGCCGGCGTGGAAACGATGCAACCCGCGCGCCAGGCGCGATCGGCTTTCCGCGCCGGGGTCGGCGCGCATGAACTGCCCGCACAACGACGGCGTCAGCGTCAGCGACACCACCGCCGACACGAAGATGGCGGCGATCAGGGTGATCGTGAACTCGCGGAAAAACGCACCCATCATGCCCGGCGCGAACAGCAGCGGGATGAACACGGCGATCAGCGAGGCGGTGATCGAGACGATGGTGAAACCGATCTCGCGCGCACCCGCCAGCGTGGCTTCCAGCCGCGACTGGCCCGTGTCGATGTGGCGGATGATGTTCTCGATGACGACGATGGCGTCATCGACCACGAAGCTGATGGCGATCACCAGCGCCAGCAACGACATGTTGTCGAGCGTGTAGCCGAGGATGTACATCGCCGTGAAGGCGCCCGCCAACGACAGCGGCACGGCCGTGGCCGCGATCAGCGTCGGCGCCAGCCGGCCCAGGAAAAAAGCCATGGTCAGGATCACCATGCCCAGGCTGATCAGCAAGGTGATCTGCACCTCGTTGATCGAGGCGCGCACGGTTGGCGTGCCGTCGTAATAGGGGGTCAGGTGCGTACCCGGAGGCAGCACGTTGCGCAACCCCGGCAATGCGGCCTTGATGGCGTCGACCGTGGCGATCACGTTGGCGTCGGGACGTTTCTGGATATCGATGCCGATGGATGGCTGGCCATTGAAATAGGCGGCCTGGAAAGTGTTTTCCGACCCCTGGTAGACATTGGCCACATCCTTGAGATACACCGGCTTGCCGTTCTGCACGGCAATCACCAGGTTGGCGAAATCCTCCACCGTGTGCAACTGGTCATTGGCGGTGACCGCCATGGTGGTCTTGCCGTTGGAGAGGAACCCCTGCGGCGAAGTGACGTTGGCCGCGCGCAGGGCATTGCGCAACTGGTTGGACGTCAGCCCCATGGCATTGAGCGCATGCAGGTTCACGTCCACGCGCACGGACGGCTGCGCGCTGCCCGACACATCCACCGACGCCACGCCCGGCAACTGCGACAGGCGCGGCTTGAGCAAGGTGTTGGCGCGCGCGAACAACTCCGACAACGGCTGCGTGTCGGAGGTCAGCGCCAGCTGCAGCACCGGGTCGTCATTGGGATTGGCCTTGCGATACGTCGGCGGCGAGGACAAGCCCGGAGGCAGATCCACCTGGGCCGCGTTGAGCGCCGCCTGTACCTTGTTGGCCGCCTCGTTGAGATCGACGCCGTTCTGGAATCGCAGGAACACGAAGGCGCTGCCCTCGGAACTGCGAGAGAACATGCGTTCGAGCCCCGGCACCTGACCCAGATGCCGCTCCAGCGGCGCGGCCACGGTGGATGCCATGGTGCTGGCATCCGCGCCCGGTTCGTTGGCGGACACGAAGATGGCCGGGAACGACATCTGCGGCAACGCACTGATGCCCAGCAACGTGTAGCAGATGGCGCCGATGGCCAGCAGACCCGCCGCCAGCAGTGAAGTACCGATGGGACGGCGGATGAAAGGCGCGGCGATGTTCATGGTTGGGACCGGGGGCCGGGAACCGGGAACCAGATGGCTTCACAGCTTCGTGCCGACCAGTGAAAATGCCGGAGCCGAAGCGCAGCATGTGACAACCTGCACTGTGCGACACTCCCGGTCCCCGGTCCCCGGTCCCCGGTTCCCCTCACCACCCGCATACTCGCTTCCATCACGCCATGCCCTCGCTCTCGGCCTCCAGCCGATGCGCCCGCTTCGCCTTCACCCAATCCGAAAAGCGTTCCATGTAGAGGTAGATCACCGGCGTGGTGTACAGCGTCACCAGCTGCGACAGCAGCAGGCCGCCGACGATGCTGATGCCCAACGGACGCCGCAGCTCGGCGCCGATGCCGGTGCCCAAGGCCAGCGGCAACGCGCCGAACAGGGCCGCGAAGGTGGTCATCATGATCGGTCGGAAACGCAGCAGGCAGGCGCGACGGATGGCGTCGTGCGCGTTCATGCCCTTGTTCTTCGCCTCGATCGCGAAGTCGATCATCATGATCGCGTTCTTCTTCACGATGCCGATCAAAAGCACGATGCCGACGATGCCGTCGATCGACAGGTCCATGCCGAAGATCATCAATGCCAGCAACGCGCCCACGCCGGCCGGCGGCAACGTGGAGATGATGGTCAGCGGATGGATGTAGCTTTCGTACAGCACGCCCAGCACGATGTAGATCACCACGATCGCGGCCAGGAGCAGCAGCACCTCGTCGCCCATGGAGCCGGCGAATTCCGCGGCCTTGCCGACGAACTGGCTCTGCACCTGCGGCGGGAACTTCATGTCGGTGTTGAGTTGGTTGATGGCGTCGATGGCCTGGGACAGCGAATAGCCCGGCGCCAGGTTGAACGAGATGGTCACCGCCGGCAGCTGGTTCTGATGGCTGATCACCAGCGGCGCGTTGGTCATCTCGGCCGAAGCCAGCACCGACAGCGGCACGGTGCCGCCGCCACCGGTGATGATGCCGGTGTTGGACTGGCCCACGCCGGTGGCGGTGGACGAGTTGGACGACTTCAGCATGCCGTAGCTGGTGGCGTTGGTGCCGGTCAGCGCGCCGCCGCCGTTGCTGCGCACGCGCAGCTTGTTCATCAGC
>DASSTF010000087.1:0-7981 GCA_035708045.1 Rhodanobacteraceae bacterium
GGACTTAGAACTTGTCCGTAAATAACGAAAACCGTTCGTGTTGAGCGTAGCGAAGCGAAGTCGAAACACCGGAATTCCGCGTTGTATGGCACTTCGACTTCGCGCCTTCGGCGCTACGCTCAGTGCGAACGGTTATTTACGGACAAGTTCTTAAATAAGTGCCATCAGACCGAGGCTAATCTGCAGGGTATCGGCGCATGAATACGTTTGTGATGGCTGGCCGGGCATGCGCCGGGTGTCTACCATCGAAGGTCCATGGCGCAAGCCGCATGTTCCGACGTGGGAGGTATCCATGCAGAAGTCGATGCTCTGGTTGTTGAGCGCCATGGCGGCGACGCAGCTGCTTGTGCCGGGAGTCCGGGCGGCCGATGCCGCGCCAGCGGAAACGGCGCATGTGAACTGCCCGTGGGTCACGTCCACGGCGCCGATGGCCGAACGTGTCGAGCAGTTGCTGGGCCGCATGACCCTGGAGCAGAAGCTTCACGAACTGCATGGCATCAAGGACGGTACCCATGTCGGCGAGATTCCGGCCATCCCGTCGCTGTGCATTCCGTCGCTGACCATGCAGGACGGTCCCGGCGGCGTGGGCGACGGCATGAAGGGCGTCACGCAGTTGCCGGCGCCGATCGCCCTCGCGGCCAGCTGGGACGACGATCTGGCCCGGCAATACGGCAAAGTGATCGGCGTCGAACAATGGGGCAAGGGCGTCAAGGTGGATCTCGGCCCGACCTTGAATCTCGTGCGCGACCCGCGCTGGGGACGCGCGTTCGAGACCTACGGTGAGGACCCCTACCTGACCGGACGCATCGGTACTGCCTACGTCCAGGGCGTGCAGGGCACGGGCGTGATGGCCCAGATCAAGCATCTGGTCGCGTACAACCAGGAAACCAACCGCAACACGCCAGCCGACAACGTCATCGTCGACGAGCGCACTCTGCAGGAGTTGTACCTGCCGCAGTTCGCCGCCGTCATCGACAAGGCCAGGCCGGCGTCGGCGATGTGTTCGTACAATGATCTGGATGGCGTGGCGGCGTGCGGAGATGCGCATACGTTGACGCAGGTGCTGCGCGAACAGTTCGGTTTTCGCGGTTTCGTGGTGTCGGATTGGGGCGGCACGCATTCCACGCTGGCCTCGGTTCGGGCCGGCATGAACATCGAGATGCCGTATGCCAACTATTACGGCGATCCGCTCAGGCAGGCCGTGAAGTCCGGCGAGGTACCGGTGTCGACGATCGACGATCTGGTGCGTCCGATCCTGGCCGAGATGTTCCGCTTTCACCTGTTCACCCGCACGCCGACCGGCACGCCCGATGCCGTGGTGACGACGCCGGCGCACGCGGCGGTGGCGCGAAAGGTCGCGGAGCAGGGCATGGTGCTTTTGAAAAATGCCGGTCACGTGCTGCCGCTGTCCACGGCGAAAGTGCGCTCCATCGCGGTCATCGGCACCGATGCGGGCGCTGCCGCGCTGACCGTCGGCGGCGGCTCCGCGCACGTCAACGCCGAGTCGATCGTCACACCGTATCAAGGCATCGTCGCGCGCGCGGGCCGGCACATCCGGGTTCGCCATGCGCAGGGCAACACGCCGGTCGGCGAACCGCCCGTGCTGGCCGCGAAATATCTCACACCATCCTCCGGCACGGGCCACGGGCTGACCGGCCGGTTCTACGCGGGCAGGACGTTGTCCGGTACGCCGGTGACGGTACGCCACGCAAACGAGATCGATTTCGACTGGGGCAAATCCGCGCCGGTCGACGGACTTGCGGCCGATGACTGGTCGGCCCAATGGACGGGTACGCTGATGCCGCCGACCACCGGCCGCTACACCTTCGCGCTGACCAGCGACGATGGCAGCCGCCTGTTCGTGGACGGCAAGCTGCTCGTCGACAACTGGGGCGACCACGCCAGCAATACCAAGACGGCCACGGTGATGTTGAAGGCCGGGCAGCCGGTCGACATCGAGGTCGATTATTACGAGGCCGCCGGCGGAGCCTTGTTGCATCTGGGCTGGCGCATTCCGAACCAGGTGAAGCCGAAGCAAGAGGCGCGGCTGCAACGTGCCGTCAAGCTGGCAGCCGCGTCCGACGCGGCGGTGGTGTTCGTCGGTAGCCGGCAAACCGAAGGCAGCGACCTGGCGAACATCGACCTGCCCGGCAACCAGAACCGTCTGATTGCCGCGGTGGCGGCTGCCAACCCGAACACCATCGTCGTGCTCAACACCGGCTCCGCCGTGACCATGCCGTGGCTGGATGCCGTCAAGGGCGTCGTGGAGGCCTGGTACCCGGGGCAGGAAAACGGACATGCGATCGCGGCGGTGTTGTTCGGCGACGTCAATCCGTCCGGCAAATTGCCAGTTACGTTCCCGCGGCGATTGGCCGACGTGCCCGCGTCCACCAAGGCGCAATGGCCCGGCGTGGACGGTCGGGTCATGTATTCCGAAGGCCTGAAGATCGGCTATCGCTGGTACGACGCGAAGCGAATCGCGCCGCTGTTCGCGTTCGGTTACGGGCTGTCCTACACCACGTTCGCGTTCGATCATCTCGAAGTGACACCCGCGGTCGCGTCCACGGGCGTCGTGCATGCATCCGTCGACATCACCAACACCGGGCATCGTCGCGGTGCCGACGTGGTGCAGCTTTACGTGAGCCATCCGGCGCAGACGGGCGAGCCGCCGAAGCAGCTCAAGGGCTTCAGGAAAGTCCTGCTCGAACCGGGCCAGACACGCCGCGTGACATTCGAGATTCCCGTGCGTGAACTCGCCATCTGGAATACGCATACGCATGACTGGCAGGTGCCGCAAGGTGACTACCGGATCATGCTTGGCGATTCGTCGGCCCACTTGCTGGAGCAGGCCATGACCCGTGTCCATTGAATGCAGGGTGGGCCAATGTTCAATACCAAGGTCTAATCCATGCCCGTTCGTCCTGAGCGTAGGCCGCAGGCCGAAGTCGAAGGACATGCCGGTAGCTTGCCGGATGCGCTTCGACTTCGGCCGCTACGCGGCCTACGCTCAGCGCGAACGGTTGAAGAATGCATGAATACGTTTGCATTCGCTGGTTCGATGGATGTCTGATTGTCTACCATCGAACAAGACTGCGATCTTGTCGTTGCGGCAATCGAGCGCAAACATGAGGAGGGGGCGGACATGAATATTCTGTTGCAAACAGGTTTCGAGGCAACCTCGTCATGCTGAACTTGCTCATGACCCTGGCATTGGCCGCGCAGGCGACGCCTCCCGCCATGCCGCCGGCCTGGCACGACGGCCTCGACTGGCATGGCGAGCACGTCAGCATGAGCGCGCGGGCCGAGGGCGGTTACACGCTGGCGTGGTCGTACGGCCAGCGCATCATTCCGGCCGAATCCATGCATGTCAAAACCGCCAGCACCCTGTTCGACGGCCTGTTCGCCATGGCTCGGGACGACCTGCACAAGGACGCGGTCGAAGCCATCCACGACGGCGCCTACGACCACGGCAAGGCCATCGCCTGCCACTGTTTCGAGACGGGCTTGAAGTGGCCTTACGTGTGGACACGCGACTTGTCCTATGCCACCGATCTCGGCCTGTGGCGCTTCAACCCCGAACGCGTGCGCAACGGCCTCGAATTCAAGTTGTCGAAAGTGCGCAAGGCTTCCGCGCCGCAAGGTCTGTACCCGATGCAGGACACCGGCTCGGGCGGCAGCTGGCCGATCAGCAGTGACCGCGTGGTGTGGTTTCTGGGCGCGCGCCATCTGCTCGGCGACAAGGCGTTCGCGGACAAGGTGTACACGGCCTTGCGCGACACGCTGGCGCAGGATCGCCAGTACGTGTTCGATCCGCGCATGGGCCTGTATCGCGGCGAGACGTCGTTTCTCGACTGGCGCGAGCAGTCCTATCCGGCATGGACGGCCAACGAGGTCGTACCCATCGCGCAATCGTTCGCGCTGTCCACCAACGTGCTGCACTACCAGGCCATGCGCCTGGCCGCGCGCATGGCCTCGACGCGCCACGACAACACGGCCGCCACGACCTACGCCGCGCGCGCAAAGGCACTGAAGCAAGCCATCAACCGCCATTTCTGGCGCGCCGATCGCGGCATGTACATGAGCTACATCGGCGGCGACGGTACGCCGTATGACACCTACGATCTGCTCGGCATTTCGCTGGCGATCACCAGCGGCGTGGCCGAGGGCGAACGCGCACGCCAGACGCTGGTCAACTACCCGGTGTGGCCGGCTGGTAGCCCGGTGATCTGGCCCGAGCGCGCCGACCAACCCGTATACCACAACCGGGCCATCTGGCCGTTCGTCAGCATGTACGCCATGCGTGCGGCGCGCGTGACGAACAACCCGGCGCGCATCGCCCACGCCATCCGATCGGTGATGCGCGGTGCGGCATTGGCCGGTTCCAACATGGAAAACTATGCGCTGCTGACCCAGGGCGTGCATGTGGATCGCGGCAAGCTCAGTGGTCCGGTGGTCAATTCGCCGCGCCAGCTGTGGTCGGTAGCGGCCTATCACGACCTGGTCACGCAGGGCGTGTTCGGCCTGACCGACGACGGCAAGGTCGAGCCCAAGTTGCCGGTGTCGCTGACGCCGATGCTGTTCGGCAAACGCCGCACGATCACGCTGGATTTGCGCGAGCGCCACATCAGCCTTGAACTTCCGTCCGGTTTCATTCCCGGCAAGGGCAACGCCAACCTGCTGGTGGCCGGCAAGACACACACCCGCGGCAACGACACGACAGTCACCCTGAAGGCGATCCACGTCGACGCCTTGCCACTGCGCACGGATGCCCCGCTGCATGCACCGACCGCGCCGGCAGCGCCGGTGGTCACGGCGGATGGCCAGACGTGGCGCGTGCAGGTGGATGGCAAGGCGCGCCTGTACGTCAACGGCCACGCGCGCGCCATGGTCGATGCCGACGCCTCGCTTGTACGAGATGCGGACTATGCCTGCTTCAGCGTCACGCGCATCGGCGCGCACGGCCTGGAATCGCTGCACAGTCCGCAGACCTGCGCCGGCAAGGTGGCCGACATCGGCGGACATTGGCCGCGCGAGTGGAAGTCGCCGCGCGCGGGCACGTATCGCGTGTGGCTGGATTACGCCAACGACCATGGCCCGATCAACACCGGCATCACCGCCGCGGTGAAAATGCTGGTCGTCCAGTGCCAAGGCGCCGCCACGCAGAAGCTGCCGGTGGTGATGCCGCACAGCGTCGGCCGTCAGGCTTCCACCTGGGTCACGTTCGACGCGCCGGCGGGCGCCGTCTGCCGATTCGATTTGCAGGACGGTTTCAACATGAGCTACCTGGCCAACTTCAGCCATTACACCAGCGGCGAAGGCGGGGTGTCCGGGCCGTTGAACGAGGCCGCCATCGGTGACCTGCATGTCGCGCCATGGCATGCGGGGGCTTCCGCTCCATGACGGCGCGCAAACCCGAACTCTCGTTCTGGCAAATCTGGAACATGTGTTTCGGGTTCCTCGGCATCCAGTTCGGTTTCGCGTTGCAGACGGCCGACGTCAGTCGCATCTTCCAGACCCTGGGCGCGTCGCTGGAGCAGATTCCGGCGCTGTGGGTGGCCGCGCCGCTGACCGGGCTGATCGTGCAGCCCATCATCGGCCATTATTCGGATCGCACCTGGACGCGGCTGGGTCGGCGGCGGCCGTATTTTCTCGGCGGCGCCCTGCTTGCCACGCTGGCCCTGGTCTGGATGCCCAACGCCGGCGGCTTGTGGATGGCGGCGATCCTGCTGTGGTTGATGGACGCCACGTTCAACATCGCGATGGAGCCGTTCCGCGCCTTCGTCGCCGACCAGCTGCCCGAGCGCCAGCGCCCGCGCGGTTATCTGATGCAGAGCTTTTTCATCGGCGTGGGCGCGGTGGTGGCGTCGATGCTGCCGTGGATTCTGGCGCACCTCGGCGTCAGCAACGTGGCGGCGGACGGCGGCATTCCCGACACGGTGACCTATGCCTTCTACGCCGGCGGCGGCGCGATGCTGGTGGCGGTGCTGTGGACGGTGGTGAGCACGCGCGAATATCCGCCGGAAACCCTGCAGGCCTTCGCGTCCACGCCGGCCGACGAACGCCTGCCCGACCTGCATGGCATCTGGCGTGGCGGCAGCGTCTGGCTGCTGGCGGGTCTGGTTCTGGCCGCGCTGATCCACTATTTCGGGCTGCGTGATGAGATGTACCTGCTGGCCGGTGGATTGGCCGTGTATGGCCTGCTGCTGATCGGTTACGAAGCGGCGATGACATGGCGTCCGGTACTGGAATGCCGGCGCGGCCTGCTGGGCCACGTGCTGGGCGATCTGCGTGAGATGCCGACGGCGATGCGGCAACTGGCCTGGGTGCAGTTGTTTTCGTGGTTCGCCCTGTTCTCGATGTGGATCTACACCACCGCGAGCGTGGCCCAGGTGCAATACGGCACCGGCGAAGCGCATTCGGCGCTCTACAACGAGGCGGCCAATTGGGTCGGCGTGCTGTTTGCCGTGTACAACGGTTGCGCGGCGGTGGCGGCCTTCATCATTCCGTGGATGGTGCGGCGCTGGGGTTTGCGCGTCAGCCATCTGGTCAACCTGTGGCTGGGTGGCATCGGCCTGATCGCCTTCGTCGGCATCCGCGACCCGGACTGGCTGCTGGCGCCGATGATCGGCGTGGGCTTCGCCTGGGCGTCGATCTTGTCGCTGCCCTACGCGATGCTGTCGGACAGCCTGCCCGCGAAGAAGATGGGCGTGTACATGGGCATCTTCAATTTCTTCATCGTGATTCCGCAATTGGTGGCGGCCAGTGTGCTGGGCGAGATGCTCAAGCGGCTGTTCCACGGCCAGCCGGTGTGGGCGCTGGTGGTCGGCGGCGTCAGCCTGTTCGTGGCCGGCGTGTTGACCTTGCGCGTGAGCGTGAAGGGGCAGGCTGGCTGAGCGGAGATGACATCCGGTAGGTTGGGTTAGGCCGAAGGCCGTAACCCGACAAAACAGCTTGCCTGGCGAGGGTGAATGTCGGGTTGATGAAGCCAACCCGACCTACGTGGGCTTCTTGATACCCGTTCGTCCTGAGCGTAGGCCGCAGGCCGAAGTCGAAGGACATGCCGCGATCATGCGGATGGCGCTTCGACTCCGCCCGCTGCGCGGGCTACGCTCAGCGCGAACGGGGTTTGAGGCAGGAACGGGCTGGAGGCGAGTTCGACACGAACGGGGCCTGGGACGGGCACGAGGTCATGAATCCGACAGTTTCGGCGTGACATTCGACACCGTCCGCCGATGCGTGTGGCAAGCGCGCGTGCCTATCATCGGTTCATGGCGCGCCATCCCCGGCGCGCGTCGAACATGGCGAGGAATGCACACATGCCGATCGATCTGGATCGCCCTTATCCGCTGTCGCCGCAGCAGATCGCGGACTATCGCCGCGACGGTTTCATCAAGCTCAAGAACGTATTCAATGTCGACGAGCTTCGCCACTATGGCGAGGAAATCACGCGGCTGACCATCGCGCTCAACACGCAGACCATGCCGCTGGCCGAGCGCAGCACCTATGACCGCGCCTTCCTGCAGGTGATGAACCTGTGGCAGGAAAGCGACATCGTGCGCGAATTCGTGTTCGGGCGTCGTCTGGCCGGTCTGGCCGCGGCGCTGATGGAGGTCGACGGCGTGCGCCTGTACCACGACCAGTCGCTGTACAAGGAGCCCTCCGGCGGCATCACACCCGCGCACGCCGACCAGTATTACTGGCCGCTCGACAGCGATCGCACCATCACTGCGTGGGTGCCGTTGCAGGAAGTGCCGCAGGATCTGGGTCCGCTGGCCTTCTTTGCCGGTAGCCAGCATGTGGAGTTCGGGCGCGACCTCGGCATTTCCGACGAAAGCGAACGCGCCATCACCGCGAACATGGAGGAGCACGGGTTCCGCGTGGTCGACGAGCCGTTCGATCTGGGCGAGGTGAGTTTCCATTCCGGCTGGACGTTCCATCGCGCCGGCCCCAACCGTTCCGACTGGCCGCGCGCGGTGATGAC
>DASSTF010000088.1:0-2487 GCA_035708045.1 Rhodanobacteraceae bacterium
TACCAGGACGGCGCGCTCGCCTTTTTGCTTTCGATCAAACAGCGTACTGAATCCCGACGGTAACGTTCATGCCCCACCATGGGGCCGACAAGGTGATTTTACCGCCTGAAAGCCTGGATCGGGTCAGGCTGTCTCCGTTTCGCTGCTGCGGCTGGCCTGGCCATCGTGGTGGCCTGTCTCGTGGCCGCTCACGCGCACGTTGCGGGCCGGCACCACGGTCGAGATGGCGTGTTTGTAGACCATCTGGCTGACCTGGTTGCGCAGCAACACCACGAACTGGTCGAACGACTCGATGGTGCCTTGCAACTTGATGCCGTTGACCAGGTAGATGGCCACAGGCACGCGCTCACGGCGCAGTGCATTCAGGAAAGGATCTTGCAGCGATTGCCCTTTGGACATGATTGTTCTTGCTCCTGGCAAAGCTTCAGCCCGCGAAGGCCGGCTCGATTACCCCACAACGACGGCCGGAAAATGGATACTGCCCATGCCTCGGGTCGCATCCCGGCCCAACCGACTCGTCCACCCCCACCGGAGCGAGTCCCCATGATCGAGCTTAACGGTTTTTAAATCACACGCAAATACCGGTTCCGGTTCCATTTGTGAACCAGTCCACGGCCTGAGCGACATCATCGAGCGTTCGGCCTGCCTCCGGATCCAGCCAGCGGGCATCGAGCTCGCCGCGCAGCCAGGTGATCTGGCGTTTGGCCAGTTGCCGCGTGGCCGCCATGGCGCGCTGATGAAAGGTTCGCGTGTCGACACGGCCATCCAGATAGTCCCAGGCCTGGCGGTAGCCGACGGCGCGCATGGCGGGCAAGTCCGGCGCAAGATCCCCGCGTTCGCGCAGCCGTCGCACCTCATCCAGAAAACCCGACTCCAGCATGCCGTCGAAACGCATGGCGATCCGCGCATGCAGATGGGCGCGGTCGGTCGGTACCAGCGCCAGCTTGAGCACGCGGAAGGGAAACCGTGCCTGTTCCGCACGGTTCTGCTGTTCGCTCAGCGGTTGTCCACCGCCCAGTTCGATGACCTCCAGCGCGCGCTGGATGCGCTGCGCGTCGCGCGGCCGGATGCGCGAGGCGGCCACGGGGTCGAATCGGGCCAGGCGCGCATGCAATGCCGGCCAGCCCTGTTGCTCCGCCTCGGCCGCCAGCCGGCGGCGAATCTCGGGATCCGCCGCCGGCAACGGCGACAGACCCTGCTGCAGGGCGCGGAAGTACAGCCCCGTGCCGCCCACCAGCAGTGGAATCCGCCGACCAGCCGCGATGGTTTGCATGGCATCCAGGGCATCGTTGCGGAAATCGGCCGCCGAATAAGGTTCGGCTGGATCCCGGATGTCGATCAACCGGTGCGGATGGCGCGCCAGCATCGCCGCATCCGGCTTGGCCGTGCCGATGTCCATGCCACGATAGACCAGCGCCGAATCCACGCTGACCAGATCCACCGCGAAACGGTCGGCCAGATGGCAGGCCAGCGCCGTCTTGCCCGAGGCGGTCGGGCCCATCAGGAAAATGGCGAGCGGGCGGCGGTCGATTCTCATCCGGGTCATTGTATGCGGTGTGCGTGGCTTATAATCGGCGGGTTCGACTGGAGAAATTTCATGCCGCAAATGATGAAGGCGCTGGTCAAGCGCGAAGCCGCCGAAGGTATCTGGATGGAGCAGGTGCCGGTGCCGGAAATCGGTCCCAACGAAGTGCTGATCAAGGTGGACAAGACCGCCATCTGCGGCACCGACCTGCACATCTACAAGTGGGACGAGTGGAGCCAGCGCACCATCAAGCCCGGTCTCGTCATCGGCCACGAGTTCGTCGGCCGCATCGTCGAGCTTGGTTCGGCGGTCGAGAATTACCACGTCGGCGACCGCGTCTCGGCGGAAGGCCACGTGGTCTGCGGCTATTGCCGCAACTGTCGCGCCGGCCGTCCGCACCTGTGCCCGCATACGGTCGGCATCGGCGTCAATCGCAACGGCGCGTTTGCCGAGTACGTGGCCGTGCCCGCCACCAACCTGTGGCCCATCCCCGATTCGATTCCCTCGGAACTGGCCGCCTTCTTCGACCCTTACGGCAACGCCGCCCACTGCGCGCTGGAGTTCGACATGGTCGGCGAGGACGTGCTGATCACCGGCGCCGGCCCGATCGGCATCATCGCCGCCGGCATCGCCAAGCACGTGGGCGCGCGCAACGTGGTGGTCACCGACGTCAACGACTACCGCCTGAAACTGGCCGCCGACATGGGCGCCACGCGCGTCGTCAACGTGTCCAAGCAGCGTCTCAAGGACGTGGTGTCGGACCTGCACATGGAAGGCTTCGACGTGGGCCTGGAGATGAGCGGCAACCCGCACGCCTTCAACGACATGCTGCACTGCATGTACCACGGCGGCAAGATCGCCCTGCTCGGCCTGCTGCCTTCGGGTGCCGGCATCGACTGGGACAAGGTGATCTTCAAGGGACTCACCCTGCAGGGCATCTATGGCCGACGCATGTTCGAGAC
>DASSTF010000089.1:0-4863 GCA_035708045.1 Rhodanobacteraceae bacterium
ACCTGTACGCCGCCGGCATGGACACCGCCACCATCAACAAGCTGGGCTACACCCCGATCAAGCCCAAGCTGGCGCAGATCGACGGCCTGAAGAACACCGCCGACATCGTCAACTTCATCGACACCAGCTACAACAACGCCGACGGCTACGTCTTCAGCTTCTACGCCGGCGCCGACTTCAAGGACGCCACCAAGCAGATCGCCTACGCCGACCAGAGCGGCCTGGGCCTGCCCACCCGCGCCTACTACCTGGAAGACAAGTACCAGGACAAGCGCGACGCCTACGTCAAATACATCGCCAAGCTGATGGAACTGACGGGCACGCCGGCCGACCAGGCACAGAAGCAGGCCAAATCGGTACTCGACTTCGAAACCCAGCTGGCCAAGGCCTCGCTGTCGCCGATCGAGCTGCGCAACCTGGACAACGACTACAACCTGGTCACCGTGGACGAAGCCAACAAGATCACCCCGCACTTCAGCTGGGACCAGTTCTTCCAGGCACTTGGCGTGGACAAGGCCGTGAACGGCAGCTTCTCGCTGTCGCAGCCCAAGTTCTTCGCTGAGTTCGACAAGCTGCTGGCCAACGCGCCGGTGTCGCAGTGGCAGTCCTATCTGAAGTTCCACCTCATCAACGGCGCCGCGTCGTCCCTGAGCAAGCCCTTCCAGGAAGCGCGCTTCGACTTCTACGGCAAGACCATGAGCGGCCAGCCGGAAATGCGCGACCGCTGGAAGCGAGTGCTGGGCTCGGTCAACGGCGCCATGGGCATGGGTCTGGGCAAACTGTACGTGAAGGAGTATTTCTCGCCGGAAACCAAGGCCCGCGCCGAGGAACTGGTGACCAACGTGCGCAATGCCCTCAAGGAGCACATCGAGCACCTTGACTGGATGAGCGACGCCACCAAGCAGAAGGCGCTCAAGAAGTGGAGCCTGTTCCTGCCCAAGATCGGCTACCCGGACAAGGGCGAGTGGCGCGACTACAGCGGCCTGGACATCGTCCCCGGCCACTGGTTCGCCAATCTGGAAGCGGCGGGCAAGTACAACTACCACTACAACCTCTCCAAGATCGGCAAGAAGACTGATCGCAAGGAGTGGCACATGACACCGCAGACGATCAACGCCTACTACGACCCGAGCACCAACACCATCAACTTCCCGGCCGCGATCCTGCAACCGCCGTTCTTCTATCCGAAGGGCGACGACGCCGTGAACTATGGCGGCATCGGCTTCGTCATCGGCCATGAAGCCAGCCACGGTTTCGACGATCAGGGCAGCCAGTTCGACGGCCACGGCAACCGCGTCAACTGGTGGACCAAGCAGGACAAGAAACAGTTCGATGCGCTCACCGGTGCACTGGTCGACCAGTACAACAGCTACGCGCCGATCCCCGGCAAGCCCGACCTGCACGTCAAGGGCAAGCTGACGCTGGGCGAGGACATCGGCGACCTGGGCGGCCTCAACATCGCCTACACCGCCCTGCAGAACGCGCTCAAGGCCCATCCCGAAGAGGCCAGCAAGAAGATCGACGGCCTGACCCAGGATCAGCGTTTCTTCCTGAATTCGGCACGCGTCTGGGAAGGCACCTCACGCGACCAGCGTGCGGAGCTGATGTTGAACGTCGATCCGCATGCCCCGGCGAAGATCCGCGCCTTTGCCTCGGCCAGCAACATGCCGGCCTTTGCCAAGGCTTTCCAGTGCAAACCGGGTACGACGATGAACCGCAAGAACCCGGTGAAAATCTGGTAATCCGACCCCTCGTTGCCGCGCACGCCCAACGTGCGCGGCACGTTTCAAGCGCCGCCTCGTGCGGCGCTTTTTTTGTATGTCGCGGCCCGGTTCCGCGGCAACACGGGTTGGGTCGGTTCCATCAACCGCTTTCAAGCGGTACGGGGAATGGAGATGGCGCTGTTGTCCTTCGATACCTCAGGACGAACGGTGGGACTGTTCTCTGGAACCGAAACCTTCCCACCGTTCGTGATTCCAATCTCCACGCACGGAGAACGAAACAATCCCCGTTCGTCCTGAGGTATCGAAGGACAACAGCGCGATACTTTTCCGTTCGTGGTGATGCTTCGACAGGCTCAACCGGCAATGCTCCGCGCATCAAAGCTCCGTCGGTACCGAGGATCGAAGCATGAGCTGCGCGAGCAGTTCGACCACATACCCAATCTAGTTATTGCGAATCATTCTCATTGTCTCTACAATCCGTTTCCTCATTGCCCCGGCAAGCCATGACCTGCCGCAATCGAATCACCCACTTCAAGCCAAGGAATACCAATGAGTTTCATCAAGAGCCGGAAACATCCCGTCAACCGCGTCAACCACGCGCGCAGCAATTCCGCGTTGACAGCTTCCATCGTGACGGCTCTCGCCTTGGGCATTCCCGCCACGGCCATGGCGGGCAATGGAAATGCCGATACCGCGACGACGCCCGGCATCGAACAGGCGAAAACCCTGTCGACCGTCAAGGTGACGGCCACGAGCGGCCCCGACTACCGCGGGCAGCCGGTCTCGCCCAAGTTCACCCAGCCGGTGATCGACATTCCGCAGACCCTGCAGATCATCACCGACGACCTGTTCGACCAGCAGGGCGCCACCACCCTCGCCCAGGCGCTGCGCAACAGCCCCGGCGTGGGCACGTTCTACGTGGGCGAAAATGGCGCCACGTCCACCGGCGACGCCATTCGCATGCGCGGTTTCGACACGTCCGGCAGCATTTTCGTGGACGGGGTGCGCGACATGGGTTCGATTTCGCGCGATGTCTTCAACATCGAACAGGTCGAGGTGACCAAGGGTCCGGACGGCACCGAATACGGCCGCACCGCACCCACCGGCGCGGTCAACATGGTGACCAAGCAGCCGTTCCTTGCACGCGAAGTTTCCGCATCGGTGAGCTACGGCAGCGCCCAGCAGAAACGTGCCACGGCGGACTGGAACCAGCCGCTCGGCGAGCACTCGGCCTTGCGTTTGAACGTGATGGGCCAGAACAGCGGCGTGCCGGGTCGCGACGTGGTCGAAAACGACCGCTGGGGCGTGGCGCCGTCACTGGCGTTTGGCCTGGGCACGCCGACCCGCGTCTTCATCGATTACCTGCACATCCGCCAGAACAACATTCCCGACGGCGGCGTGCCCACCATCGGCCTGCCCGGCTATTCCAGCCCCGATCCCGCGCGACCGCAAATCGGTCAGGCGCCGATGGTGGATGCGAGCAACTTCTACGGTACCCGTCAGGATCATGACGACGTGCTGTCGGACATGTTCACCGTGCGCGTGGAGCACGATTTCGGAGGCAGCACCGTGGTGCGCAACACCACCCGCTGGGGACGCACGCGCCAGGACTACCTGCTGACGTCATGGCGCGGCAAGGCGGAAAACATCGTCACGCCGGATCTCGCCGATCCGACGACATGGACAATCACCCGCGACATTCCCACGTTCAAGCACGAGCAGAACGGCATCATCACCAACCAGACCAATCTGCGCACCAGCCTCGTCACCGGCGGCATCGAGCACGACATCAGCTCGGGCATCGAGTTGACGCGCGAAAGCGTGCATACCGTCGATATCGACGCGCTCGACGGCAGTATCTGGCCCGCCGCCAACCTGTATCGCCCCGATCATCATGTCGGTGGTCTGGCCTACGGCCCGGACGGCGCCTGGAGCAAGGGCCACACCGACACGTATGCAGCCTACCTGTTCGACACGCTGAAATTCGGCGAACGCTGGCAGGCCAGCGCCGGCCTGCGCATGGATCACTACCGCACCGCCTTCCAGTCCACGGCCTTGTGCGGCGCCAGCCGACGCAGCCCCGATTGCGCCATCGGTCAGGCCGAAGGCACTCCCGTCACGGCCATCGACACCACGGTGTCCGACAACCTGTTCAACTGGAAACTCGGCGTGCTCTACAAGCCCACCGAGGGTGGCAGCATCTACGCCAACTATGTCGTGTCGGCGGAACCACCAGGCGGCGAAACGCTGGCTTTGAGCTGGCGCGCCGACAGTGCCGACAACCCGGACTTCGATCCGCAAAAAGCGCACACCATCGAGTTCGGCACCAAGTGGAACCTGTTCTCCGAGCGACTGCTGCTGAGCGCGGCCGTCTACCGCACCACCGTGACCAACCAGGTCGAACAGGACCCGGTCGACCTGCAGTACTACCAGACCGGCGAGAAGCGCGTCGAAGGCGTGGAGATCACCGCCGTCGGACACATTACCGACCGCTGGGCGGTCAATCTCGGCGTCACCACCATGGACGCCAAGGTGACCAACGGCGAGGCCGTGGCCAACGACGGCTCCAGCAACCTGGCCTACACGCCCAGCAGCGCCTTCACCGCCTGGACGACCTACACGCTGCCCTTCAAACTCGTCATCGGCGGCGGCGCACGCTACAACGGCAGCATGAAACGCGGCCACGACGGCGCCATCGGCACGCCCGAATACGTGCGCCCGTACTGGGTGTTCAACCTGATGGCCAGCTATCCGGTCAATCGTCACCTGGAGCTGCAGCTCAACATCAACAATGTGTTCGACAACGACTACGTGGCGGCCATCAACAAGAGTGGTTATCGCTATACGCCGGGTGCGCCGCGGTCGGCGATGCTGACGGCGAATATTCGGTTTTGATGAGAGGGGCGAGTAGCGAGGGGTGAGTAGCGAGGGCGCGAAAATCGACGGCTGAGGCAACAGCAAAGGTATTGGACAACGGAACTTCTCGCCCCTCGCCCCTCATCCCAATGCTACATCTCCCTGCACCACAGCCAGGACCCCGTCATGCTGGTACACATCCCCGAAGTGCTCGACGCGGAACGCATTGCCGCGATGCGTGCAAAACTCGAAGCCGCCGACTGGACCGATGGCCGCGAAACCG
>DASSTF010000090.1:0-13263 GCA_035708045.1 Rhodanobacteraceae bacterium
GTTGTTCATGACCACCAGCGACGGCTCGGACAGCACCTTGGTGTTGCCGTTGGTCTCGATGGCGTGCACCGCCGCTTCCAGGTTGTTGTTGAGGAACGAGTAGAAGAACGAATCACCCAGCGGATGGAAGCTGGCGCCGCCGGCGCCGAGCGCCCACTGCTGCTGATTGCCGGGTTGGCCGGGCACGTAGCCGCCGTTGCCGTCCGGATGGCCGCCGATCAGGCCTTCCAGATACCACTGCACGCCGAAGCTGAACTTGCCGGTCAATTGCACTTCGAGGATGCGCGTCTCGATCTGCACCTGCAGCGGCACCACGTCCAGACGCTGGATGGCCGACTCGATTTCGGCCCATTGCGAGGGCCGGCAGCGCACCAGCAGCTGGTTGTTGGCGTTGACCGCGGTGATGCGCACGCCGCTGACGCCGTTGGTCATGCCGGGGCCGACGCCTGCCCCCGCACCCGTCGAGCCACTGTCGTTGGCGGAAAACGCCGAAGTCGTGCCAGCATCCGAACCCACACCAGCCATTGCGCCGGCTTGTCCACTTTGGCCGTCCATACGTCCATTTGAACCGCCGATGGCACTGCCGGCATCGCGGCCGCCACCGGTAATGCCCGAGGCCATGCCACTGCCCATGCCGATGTCCGAACTGTCACCGCCCAAAGTGGACGACGTCAACCCCGGCGCCACCGCGCCGGCCTGGACGACGTTCGCACCGGTGCCGTTGTAGATCTGGTTGAGATAGCCGGCCAGCGATCCGGCGCGCATGTTCTTGACGTTGTACACGTAAAGCTGCGGACGGTTGCCGCCGCCGGCGTCGATGCGGTTGATCCACTGGTGCACCTCGGCCAGGTAGTCCGGCTGCGAAGTGATGACCACGATGGCGTTGGTGCGCTGGATGGGGATGAAGCGCAGCATGCCGGCCAGGGGCGTCGAGCCTTTCTGGCCGAACAGTTTTTCCAGTTGCGGCATCAGCTGCGCAACGTTGGCGTGCTGCAGGGTGAACACGCCCACCGACATGCCCTTGAGCCAGTCCACGTCGAAGGTCTTGATGGTGCGCTCGTAGTTGGCCAGCTGCTCGGGCGTACCGGCCATCACCAGCAGGTTGCGCATGGGGTCGACCAGCAGGAAGGCGCTTTCGGGTGCGAACGGCTTGAGCAGTTTCTTCATTTCCGTGGCGGAAATGTAGTCGAGCGGGAACAGCCGCGCCGACAACCCCGCGCCCGGCGCGCGCGCGCCGAGGCTCGGCGCGAGGTTGCCGGCCACGGCGTCCTTGGCCGGCAGGATCAGGAAATGGCCGTCCTTTTCGATGAGCGCGTTGTTCGTCCACGCCAGCAGGGTTTCCAGAATCGGCAACGCCTCGTTCGGCGGCACCGGGTTGGCGGTGGAGAACGTGATGGTGCCCTTGACACCCGGTTCGATGGCGTAATTGCGCTTGAGGAAATCGCCCAGCACCGCCTTGGCTACCGCCTCGACCGGCTGGTTCTCGAAGTTGAACACCACGCCTTTCTGCGTGCCCTGCTGGCCTCCCGAAGCCTTGCCGGTTTTGCCCGACCGTGGCACGGCCATGGGGCGCACGAACACGCCGTTGCCGACCTTCATGTTGGCCTGTGTCGCGGTGCTCGGCGACGGATTGGACGACACCCGACCGGTGCGCGTCGGTGTCGGCGGCGGCGCCTGGGTGCCGGCGATGGCCTCGCGTTCCAGCGCATGATCGCCTCGGTTCGACGGCAGGGTCGAGCAACCGGCAAGCAATGCCAATGCGGCCACGACGAAAAGATTTCGATGAAAGCTCATGAGTCAATGTTCTCCCGCGTGCGCCGCCTGCTGGCGGCGACGTTGCTCGATGCGTTCCTTGAGTGCCTGGATGCGCTGCGTCTGGGGCCGGGGCCGTGCCGCCGGTTTGCTCCGGGGCGGCGGGGCCGCCGGTGCAGCGGCAGGCGTGTTGGCGGGCGTGGTCGTGCCGCCGCCCGTCGGCACTTTCAGATCCAGCCGCGTCAGCTGGCCGTTGTCGGCGAACTCGGCGCTGCGCGGCTTCAGGGTTTTCAGCAGCCAGTTGCTGTGGGCCATGTGCTCGCCCTCGATCACGCGCACGGTGTGGCCGTCGCTGCGGTCGGTGAGCAACGCCATGTGCATGCCCGGCGCGAGGATGACGCCGGTCAGTTCGAGGTTGTCCAGGCTGACCGACGATGCACCCTTGTCCGTCGCGATTGCCGCCGGCTGGCGATTGGTCGTGAACAGCGGTCGCTGCCAGATCTCGGCGTAGTGTTTCAGTGGCGGCGCGGCGCCGGCCCTGGTCGGATGCTGCGCCATCGGCAGAGGTTGCGCCGCGCCCGGCGGCGCCCAATGGATGCCGCGGCCCACCCCGAACAGCAGGATCAACCACACCGCGACAAGCACCAGACACAGCCCGGCCAGCCACGGCGTCAGATGGCGCTGGTCGGCGGCGTTCACGGCGTGCCTCCCTGCTCGACGGAACGCATGTAGCCCGACACCATCATCTGCACGTTCAATGGTGAGGTGGTGCCGTTGCGATCAGGCATCGGGTTGCGATAGGCGCTGAAGTTGTCGACGAACACGTACGGCTTGCCGTAGGCCAGATCGTGCAGCACGGCCGCCAGGGCATGCATGCTGCAACGCATGTTGATGTTGGCGCTGACTTGCCGATAAGGGGCCTGCGCGTCGTCGGGAGCCGGCACCGGCATCTTCTGCGTCACGTTGCAGGGGCCGAGCGCGGCATGCGCGTTGACGGTTTCGACCACATGCTGCATCAGGCTGGCGGTGGCGGCGTTGCCGTCGGTGCCTGGCAGGAAGGCGTTTGCATCGGCCTGGCCGCGTGAGAGACTGGCCAGGCGGTGGTTCAGCACGTCGCGCTGGGCCACGACCGCCGCGTAGCGTTGCTGGCGGTCGCGCAGCGACTGCATTTCGTCGTCGATGCGCGAGAGCGGAGCCACGAACCACCAGTGCACCAGCAACAGGTAGGCCAGCGCCAGCACGGCCAGCGTCAGCAACAGCGCGGCGGTGCGGCTTTCAGCGGCGGTCAGCTTGCGCATCGGCGCCCTCCCCCGTGCTGGCCACGGACGCTGCCGATGCCGGCGCACTGGCCGCGGTCGGCGCATGCAATTGCGCGGTCATGAAGAAGCGTTCCTTGCCGGTACGCGCGTCGGTCTGGATCACGCCCTGGAAACCGGGATCGCCCAGATAGGCCGATCCGGCCATGCGCTTGAGCAGCTGGGTCGCATGCGGGCTCTGCCCCTGCAACGCGACATGGCCGGTGGCGTCCACGCTGAGGCGTTCCAGCCAGGTCGCGTCGGGCAGGCGATGGGTGACGTCGGCGAGGACGTCGATCATGGCCGGCGACTGCGCGCGCTGGCGTATCAGGAATCCCGTCGCGCCAAGGCGTTGCACCAACTGGTTGCGCAACGCTGTCACCTGTCGTGCACGGCCATGCAGCGCCTCGACCTGTGCCTGCATGGCGGCCAGCGTGCTGCGCCGGTTGTGCAACCACTGCCCCATGATCAACGCCAGCAGCACGATCACCAGACCCGCCAGCACGAGATTGAGTCGTCGCCGCGGATGCGGATGCGAAGGCCGCGCGGCGGCATCGAGCAGGTTCACGCCAAGCCGGCCATCGCCGTCGGCCACATCCACCGCGTCCACGCGTGCGCCCATGATCGCCAGGCGCTGCAGCAGCGGTTCGAGTTCGCGGCGCGGGGTCAGCACCAGCTCCACTTTCAGGCGGCCGTCGGCGGCGATGCCCAGCGGGCGCACGTCGAAGCAGACGTCGCCGACGCGGAACGGCGTCTGCCGGTCCATGTCGTAACCGACCACGCGACGCAGGTCGGCGCGTGCCGCCGCCGGCAGGTACAACTGCCGACGCAGCACCTTGTTTGCCGGCAGGCACAGGGCCAGGCGCACGTCCTGCGGATCGGCGCCCGACAGGGCGTCGCGCCAGGCGGTCTGCTGCAGGGCCTCGGCCTGGGTGGTGTCGATGCGTGCGCGGACGTGTTCGGAACCGGCGGCGCGCAGCGTCACCTCGTCCGCTTCGAGCGCCAGCAGATACCACGAGGCGTGCCGCTCGAACCACGCGGCCATGCGCGCCGGCAGGCAGGCACGCAATTCGCGTCCCCACCAGGCGAAAAAGCCGGGCAGCGGCGAGCCGTGCCATGCACGCTGCATTCGCGCCACCGCCGGCTGCCATGTTTGTGTCGATGCCGTCACTCGGCTGTCCCCTCCCGCCACTGCAACACGACATAGGGCGCCCTGTCGGGGCGATTGCCGCGCTGGCGAATGGTCGCATGCAATACCGCGCGCGTGCCATCGGCCAGTTTGGCCGTGGATACGATGCTGTGCGTGATGTCTTCGCCACCGGCCGCCACCTGCATGCCGTTGGGCAGGTTTGGCAGGCCGCGCGCCAGGTCGGCCCGCCGCCGCGTTTTCACATAACGGCCGGCGGCATCCTTGTCCATGCCCGGCATGGCCGCCAGCACCAGCGCCGGGGCATGCGCCGGATTGGGCAGGTTGCGTCCCGACCAGATCGTCACCAGCGGCGCCAGTCTGGCGTACAGATCGGCATTCATGCCCCACACCAGCTGCAATTCCTGGATGCTGGCAAACGGCCCGTTGCGCGGGGTGTAGGCGCGATTCGCCTGCTGATAGCGGCTCGCTTCCGCGCCGTCGGGACGGGCTGCATCGTCGCTGTCGCGCCAGTCGGCGATGGCCTGGGCCAGTGCGTGCGCGTGCGGCTTGTCCACGCCCACCACCTGCAGCAGCCGATCCAGCAGGCGCGGCGTGGCGGTGTTGAGGTCGACCTTGCCATCCTCGTCGGTGATCTTGACCGTGACGGTGGCCTGCTCGAACTTGAAGGTATAGGGCTGGCCGTCGCCGCGCCAGCGTCGTTTCGGATCGGGATCGTGCAACGCCGCCACCGCGCGCGCCAGACCCGCCTCGGCGTCGTACCGCGCCTGGGTCTGCGCGAACTGGTAGCGCGCCTGCAAGCCCTCGGTGCGCGCCAGCACGGCAAAGCCGCCGAGCATGATGGTCAGCAGGGCGCAGGCCCACAGCACCAGGATCAGCGCCACGCCTTGTTGTGCCGTTCGACAGCACGTAGGGCGGGCACTGCCCGCCATGCGAACTCCACGCAAACCGAAGGCGGACAGTGCCCGCCCTACGCGATCGTTGCGACGGCGCACCATCTTCACAACGCGCTCCCCGACCGCAATCCACGCATCACCGAGGCCCGGTTGACGGCGCTGCCATCCACGCGCAGCGGCGCGGTGAGCGTCGGCCAACGACCATCGGCCAGTTGCAGTTCGACCCGCACCAGCGAAGGCAGTTGGGTGGGACGAGCCCAGGACGTACGCCAGCCGAGATCCTGATTCTTCAGATCGAATCCGCGATAGACGAAGCGGCCTTGCCGGATGCCGGTCAACAATACCTCCGACTTGCCCAGCGGCTGCGGCTGGCCGCCGTCGGGCTGCAGCATCGCGAAGGACATTTCCAGACGCCACGCGCCATGGCCGTCCGGCACCAGCGCGAGCTCCTGCATTTGCGGCCCCATGCGGCCCAGAAATCCGGGCAGCGGCGCGACGAAGCGCATCGAGTGCATGCCACCGTCGAACACCACGGCGCGGCCCTCCTCGTCGCGTGCCCACGGGATCGGCGTCACCTGGGAAAAATTGCGGCGCAAAAATCGTTCGGCCCCACGGATCTTGTCCAGACGATCCACCTTGCCGCGACCGTGATGCATCGTATGCGCGGCGGTGCGGATGCCCGACCACACGCCCAGCATCAGCAGCGCCAGCAACGCCAGCGCCGCCAGCAATTCCAGCAGCGTGAAACCGTGCGAAGCCGCCCGCATGCTCATGGCAGATCTCCCGTGGGACGCGGGCGCACCACGCGCAGAGTGGCGAAATGCGCCACGTGCCGGCGCGGTGGCGCGCCCCACATCACGGCCAGATCCAGCTTGTACAGGCGCAGCGGATCCATGGAGGTTTTTTGCCTTGCACCGGTGGTCCGCGGCGGCTGCCACGGCTGCACGTCCAGACGCCAGCGGTAGGTGGCGTCGAAACGGCCCTCGGTGGTTCCCGGTTGCGGCGGCGTCATGACGAAGGCACTGTCCAGCAGCGATTGCGCCCAGGCTGCCGCCTCGGTGCGCGCGGCGGCCTTGTGCGTCAACGCCACCGACGAGCCCATGGTCTTGAGCAGGATGGCGAAGGCCAGCGCCATGATGACGATGGCCGCCATCACTTCGAGCAAGGTGAAACCGCCGGCCCGCGAGTTCATGGCGACGCACCCGCCGTGCTCGTCTGCACACTGATCGCGCCGGTCAGCCAGGCCACGTTGATCCGCCACTGGCGCGCGCCGCGGCTGAGCACCACGTGTCCGCCGGTGGAGCTGCCATCAGGAAAAAAACGGATGCGCGCGACGTGCCCGGCGCGTTGATCCTCGGTCGCGCTGGTGACGCTGAGCCGCATGTGCTTCGGCAGGGTGTGCGGGCTCTTGCCCGGCGCCGTGTAACTGCGCGCCTTCACGTCCAGCGCAAGCACTTCGGGCTTGGCGTGCACGATGGCCTGGGTGCGGGTGTAACGCAGCGCCGCCGCCAGATCGCTGCTGGCCGCACGCACCCGCGCCGCCGTCAGCCCGCGCGTGACGGACACCGCCACGGCAGCGGCGGCGATGCCGATCAGGATGATGACGGCAAGCATTTCGAGGAGGGTGAAGCCGTTGGTAGTGGCGAGGGGCGAGGGGCGAGGGGCGAGGGGCGCATGGAGGTTTCGCGGAGCTGTTGGCTTGCGGGCGCGCAAACCACCACGACTCCGAAAAGTCGTAGGGCGGGCATTGCCCGCCGTGGAAGCTCCATGCAGGCCGACGCCGGGCAGTGCCCGCCCTACCCGAGTCCCGAATGTCGAGTCCCGAGCACCCATATTCATTGCCAGTTGCCCACGTCCTTGCTGAATCCGTCGCCGCCCGGCTTGCCGTCCTGGCCGTAGAAGGTCAGATCGAACATACCGTGGTCGCCCGGATATTTGTAGCCGAAGGCGTGCCCCCACGGATCCTTGAGATCCGAAGGCTTGGCGTACGGACCCAGCCAGTTGGTGTCGCCGGCGGGCTTGGTCAGCAGCGCCTGCAGGGATTTCGGCGGCGCGCCGTTGTCGAGCGCGTAGTTCTGGATTTTCTGCCCCAGCGTGATCAGCTGCGCCTTGCCGGCGCCGTACTTGCCCTTCTGCATGTTCTTGCCGACCTGGGTCACCACGATGGTGCCGATGATGCCGATCAGGACGATGACGGCGAGCATTTCCAGCAAGGTGAAGCCCTTTGCAGGGGCGAGGGGCGAGGGGCGAGGGGCGAGGGGCGCATTGGGGTTCCGCGTGATCGCTAACCCGTGGGTGCGCCGGCTCTCACGGTTTCGAAAAGGCGCAGGGCGGGATCCCGAGCCCCAAGTCCCGATCTTCAACAACTCACTCAACATGCCAAACCTCCCCGATCGTTTCGTTCAATGAATGCTGCCCGTCAAACTGAGCAGCGGCAGCAGGATGGCCGCCATGATGACGGCCACGAGCGCGGTCATCACCAGCGTCAGCACCGGCACCAGCGCGGCCAGCAGGCGGTCGATGGCGCGGCGCGATTCCGCATCGAAGGTGTCGGCCACCTTGAGCAGCAGCTCGTCCAGCTCGCCGGCTTCCTCGCCCACTTCGATCATCTGCAGGGCCAGGCGCGGAAAACGTTTGGTTGCACTCAGCGCCGTCCCCAATCCGGCGCCGCCCTTGACCGCCTCGCCCGCCTCGGCCAGCGCCTGGTCGAGGGCGCTGTTGCTTGTGACCTGCCGCGCGATGGAAAGTGCCGCAAGCAGTGGCACGCCATTCTTGAGCAGGGTGCCGAGGGTGCGCGCGATGCGTGCGGTTTCCATCTTCAGCAGCAACGGGCCGATCACGCGCACGCCCAGCAGCCGGGCATGAAAGGCCCGCCGTGCATCGGGATCGCGCAGCCGCGCCCGCCACAACAAGGCCGCGCCCACCAGCACCAGCAGAATCAGCCACCACCAGCCCTGGATGATCTGGCCCAGGCCCAGCACGCCACGCGTGATCCACGGCAGCGGCACGCCCATGTCGGCGAAGATCGGCACGAACTGCGGCACCACGTAGGCCATCAGCAGCACCAGCGAACCAACGACGCCGACCAGCAAAAAGGCCGGATAGATCAGCGCGTTGATGACGCTGGAACGCAAGGCCTGGGCGCGCTCCAGATAATCGGCCAGGCGTCGCAGCGTGCTCTCCAGCGCGCCGCCAGCCTCGCCCGCGCGCACCAGCGAGATGTACAGGCGCGGGAACACGTCATGTTCCTCCTCCAGCGCGCGTGACAACGTGCTGCCTCCGCGCACGCGGTCGCGCACACGCTCGATGAGTTTTTTCGCCGACGCGCCTTCGGGCAATTCCAGCAGCAAGGTCAAGGCACGATCCAGCGGCTGCCCCGCGCCGAGCAAGGTGGCCAGCTGGTGCGTGAACAATGCCAGCTGGTCGCCCGGAAACGGACCGCGTCGCAGCCAGGCAAAACTCTGCGCCGCCGTCACGGCGTCCGCCGGCCCGGCCTCCAGCGGCGTGTGCCCCTGATCCTGCAGCTTGGCGATGACCTCTTCCACGCTGGCCGCGTCCATGTTGCCGCGCAGGGTGTCGCCGGTGGTGCTGATGGCTTTGTAGCGGAAGGAGGGCATCAGGGATGAGGGGCGAGGAATGAGGGACGAGGGGTGAGAAACGCATTGCCCGCCATGGAAGCTCCATGCGGACGCAGGCTTTCTTGAGCCGCTCTCCCGTCGGGAGAGGGGTTGGGGTGGGGGTTCGGATACGCCGGAGCATCGTGTTTCGCGCGTACCCTCATCCGCCCTGCGGGCACCTTCTCCCGGGGGGAGAAGGCATGGGGTGCATCAGGCCTCCTGCGTGACACGCAGCACCTCCTCCAGCGTGGTCACGCCGGCGACGGCCTTGGCGATGCCGTCTTCGTACATGGTGCGCATGCCGGCCTCGCGTGCGGCGCGTTCGATGTCGCCGGCGTCGGCGTGCTGCATGATCAGGCGGCGCAGGGCATCGCTCATGACCAGAAATTCCATGATCGCCTGGCGGCCGTGGTAGCCGCTCGGGTTGGCCTCGCTGGCGCCCGGTTTCCACAGGCGGATGGGGCGCTCGTCGGTATATTTCTCCAGATCGAACTCGGCAATGACTTCCGCCGACGGTTCGTAGGGAATGGCCGTCGCCGGGTCCAGCCGGCGCACCAGACGCTGCGCCAGAATGCCGTTGATGGTCGAGCCCAGCAGATAATCCTCCACGCCCATGTCGAGCAGGCGGGTGACGCCGCCGGCGGCGGAATTGGTGTGCAGCGTGGACAGCACCAGATGCCCGGTCAGCGCCGACTGGATGGCGATGCGACAGGTTTCCAGGTCGCGCATTTCGCCGATCATGATGACGTCGGGGTCCTGGCGCACGATGGAGCGCAGCGCGCCGGCAAAATCCAGCCCGATGGAGGATTTCACCTGGATCTGGTTGATGCCTTCGAGCTGGTATTCGACCGGATCCTCGACAGTGATGATCTTGACCTGGTCGGTGTTGATGCGCGACAGCGCGGTGTAGAGCGTGGTGGTCTTGCCCGAACCGGTCGGGCCGGTCACCAGCAGGATGCCGTTGGGCCGCGAGAGCACTTCGATGAAGTGTTCGCGGAAGGCATCGGTGAAACCCAGCGTCGAAAAATCGAACACCACCGATTCGCGGTCGAGGATACGCATCACCACCGATTCGCCGAAACTGGTCGGCACGGTCGAGACGCGCAGATCCAGCTCCTTGCCCTGCACGCGCAACTGGATGCGCCCGTCCTGCGGCAGGCGGCGCTCGGCGATGTCGAGCCGCGCCATGATCTTGACGCGCGAAATCACCGCCGCCGTGGAACTGGCCGGCGGCGCCTCGACCTCGGTCAGCACGCCGTCGATGCGGTAACGCACCTTGAGACGGTTCTCGAACGGCTCGATGTGGATGTCCGAGGCACGGCTCTCGACCGCGCGCTGCACGATCAGGTTGACCAGGCGGATCACCGGCGCTTCGGATGCCAAGTCGCGCAGATGCTGCACGTCTTCCTCGTCGCTGGCGCCGCCGCCCTCGCCCAGATTCTCCACGATGGTGCCCATGGCCGAACGGCCCTGGCCGTAATAGCGTTCGATGAGATCGTCGATGTCCGAGCGCAGACCCACGCGCAAGGCCAGCGGGCGTCCGCAGGCCAGTTCCATCGCCTCGCGCGGATAGGTATCGCCGGGGTCGGCCACCAGCAAGTCCGGCCCGTTGTCGCCCGCGACCGGCACCACGTGCTGCTGGCGCAGAAAGCGCACGGAAACTTCCACACCCTCGGGCGGCAACTCCGGCGCCTGGCGCGCCTCCATGAAGGGCACGCCCAGCAATTCGCACCACGTATCGGCCAGATCGCGCTCGGACACCAGGCCGAGACGCGCCAGCAGCGCCGTCAACGTACCCTCCGGCGTCTCCGCATGCAGACGCCGGGCCCGGCCCAGATCGGATTCTTTCAGACGCCCGCGTTCGACCAGCAGCGCACACACGCGCATCTCGGCCGCGTCGTCGCGCAGCCGCTCGTCTCCCCCCGCTGGCGTCGGCACGGATACTGCCGACATCGTCTCCTCCCGCCCGTTGCCTGTCCCCTGCACCCGGACATCACAATCGCCTATTGTTAACACACGACACCCATCGACGCGAGCCGGCGGCGCGAAAAATGTGCCGCGTCACCGCAAAAAGCCGCGAAAGCCCGGCTTTCGCGGCTTGCCCTGGATCGTGACGACCCGGCGTTTCGGCGCCTCATGCCCGGCGGATATCGCCCGACATCCACCCGCTACGAAACGCCGATATGAACAAATAACACATGCCAATTTGTAAACAAGCAGGAAACTTTCGTATTTACAAATGCCGACGCGTGCGATGTGTCGGCGTGGCCGTCCACGGATCGTCCGGCCACGGATGCTTGGGATAGCGCCCCTTGAGTTCCTTTTTCACTTCCGGATAGGTACGCTCCCAGAAGCTCTTGAGGTCGCGCGTGACCTGGATGGGGCGGCCGGCGGGCGAGAGTAGATGCAGTGTCACCGGCACGCGGCCGTTCGCGACGTGCGGGGTGTCGGACAGGCCGAACAACTCCTGCAGCTTGACGGCCAGCACTGGTGGATCGTCGCCGCCGTAATCGAGTTTGTGCGTGCGTCCGCTGGGTACTTCCAGCGCGACTGGAGCCAACGTATCCAGCGCCTGCCGCTGCGGATAATCCAGCATCGCCGCCAGAGCCTGCGACAGCGATGCGGCCGTCAAGGCATCCAGGCGACGCAGGCCCGGCAAATAAGGCGCCAGCCAATGTTCCAGGCTGGCCAGCAGGGCCGCATCGCCCATGTCGGGCAGCTCCAGCGACGGCTCCCATTCGCGCAAAGCCTTCACGCGCTGGCGCAGATGTCGCGCGGCATCGCTCCATGGCAAGGCATCCAGCCCCTGCGCGCGCACTCGGGCCAGCAGCGCCGGCACGGCATCCTCGTCGCGCACGGGAACGCGGCGACGCTCCAGCACCAGGGCATCGAAGCGACGCTCCTCGAAGGCGTCGACGGCATCGCGCGCATCGTCCCAGACCAGCGTGCGTTGGGTGTGGAATCGTTCCGCGTAATCGCGTTCCAGCCGCGCCGGATCGAAAGGCGCGGCGGCGAGGATGCGGCTGTCGCGCGCATCGAACGCAAGATCGGTCACCACCAGCCACGGTTCGCCGAACAAGGCGCTGTCTTCGCCGAGGCTCGCGCCGCGTCCGTTGGCCAGGCGATAACGCAAGGGTTGCTGCGCGTCTTGCCTGGCCACGCGATCGGGAAAAGCGTGCAGCAACAGGTTGCCGATGGCCAGCGCATCGGGCACGCCGCTGGCGGCCGCACGCACGTCCAGACGCTTGCGCCAGCCGCGCGCGGCCTGTTCGATGACGCCCAGCGCGACCGGATCGGCACCGGCGCGACGCGCGGCCTGGGCGCCACCGTCGCGAAAAACATGCAGCGCGTTCACGCGCGCGGCGACGGCGTCGTCGCGGGATGCGCCGCCACGCAAGGGCGAGCGCGCTTCGAGCAGGGCGAGCAGATCCGCCACCAACGCGCGTTGCGAGCGTTCGGCGCGCACCGCCGCGGCGGCCAGACGCGGCGTCGCGCCAAGTTCGTGCATGCGTCGGCCCAGCGCGGTCATGCGCCCGCCGTCATCCAGCGCACCGAGGCGTTGCAGCAGATCACGGGCCTGCGCCAGCGCGCCGGCGGGCGGCGCGTCCAGCCAGGGCAGATCGCTGTCGCCCCAGGCCGCCAATTCCAATGCCAGACCGGACAATTCCACCTGGGCGATTTCGGGCATGCGCGCGCTTTCCAGGCGTCGGCTCTCGGGCCACAGGCGCAGCGCCCGACCCGGCGCGACACGGCCCGCGCGACCGGCGCGCTGATCGGCCGACGCCTGCGAGATGTTCACGATGGCAAGCCGCGTGAAACCGCTGGCGGGATCGAAACGCGGCTCGCGTGCCAGACCCGAGTCCACCACCACGCGCACACCCGGCAGGGTCACGCTGGACTCGGCCACATTGGTCGCCAGAATCACGCGCCGCGTACCCGCCTCGGCCGGCGCCAAGGCCTCACGCTGTTCGGCCAGCGACAGGTTGCCGTGCAGCGGCAGCACCTCGACGTGGCGAGGCACGTCCGCCAGCATCCGCGCGACGCGGGCGATCTCGCGCCGCCCCGGCAGGAACACCAGCACGTCGCCCTCGCTCGTGTCCGCCAGCGCTTCGCGCACCGTACGCGCCGTGTGCGCTTCCACGCTTTCCTGCCGGCGTGCCGGTGGATGGTCGACGGCGACGGGAAAGCTGCGCCCCGGACTGCTGATGCGCGGCGCATCCAGCCACTCGGCCATGCGCTGACCATCAAGCGTGGCCGACATCACCAGCAGGCGCAGATCCTCGCGCAGCCCTCGCTGCACATCCAGCGCCAGCGCCGCGCCGAGGTCGCCGGTCAGATGCCGCTCGTGGAACTCGTCGAAAATCACCGCGCCAACCCCGGCGAGTTCCGGGTCGTCCTGCAGCATGCGCGTGAATATGCCTTCGGTCAGCACTTCGATGCGCGTGCGCGCCGACACGCACGATTCGAAGCGGATGCGGTAACCCACCGTCTGCCCGACTTCCTCGCCCAACTGCCTTGCCATGAATCCGGCGGCGGCGCGCGCGGCAAGGCGGCGC
>DASSTF010000091.1:0-10604 GCA_035708045.1 Rhodanobacteraceae bacterium
TTCCAGGGCGACGACCTGGCCGCGCCCGACACCATGATGGCCACCGTCAAGCATTTCGCCGGCTACGGCGCGGTCGAGGCCGGGCGCGACTACAACCCGGCATTCCCCGCGTCGCGTCAATTCCTCGACGTCTACCTGCCGCCCTACCAGGCGGCCGTGGATGCCGGCGCGGGCTCGGTCATGCCGGCCTTCATCACGCTCGACGGCATGCCGGCCAGCGGCGACCGCCATCTGCTGACCGACATCCTGCGCAAGCAGTGGGGTTTCCAGGGCCTGACCATTTCCGACTACGACGCCATTCCCCAGTTGCAGTTGCAGGGCGTGGCCGCCGATGCCGCCGCCTCCGCCCGCGACGCCTTGCACGCCGGCATGGACATGGATTTGCACAGCGGCACCTACCTCGAACAACTGCCCAGGCTGGTGCACGAGGGCAAGGTGCCGATGACGGAAATCAACAAGGCCGTGCGTCACGTGCTGGAGGCCAAGTACCGCCTGGGCCTGTTCCAGGATCCGTTCCGCTACGGCAAGGATCGGGCGCGCGCCAAGCGCATCCTGGCCACGCCGCAACACCGCAAGTTGGCGCGCGAGTCGGCGGTGGAATCCATGGTGCTGCTGAAAAACGACGGCGTGCTGCCGCTGGCGAAGCATGGTCGCATTGCCGTGCTGGGCCCGCTGGCCGACGCGCAGGAAACCCTGCTGGGCGAGATGCATGCGCTGGGCAAGGCCGACGAGGTCGTATCCATCCTGTCCGGCATCCGCGCCGCCGTGGGCGACAAGGCCGAGGTGGATTACGTCCAGGGCGTCAGTGTCGACGGCGACGACACCTCCGGCATCGCCGCCGCCGCTCGCGCCGCGAAGGCCGCCGACGTGGCCGTCGTGGTGGTGGGCGGCGACCTGTCGATGATCGGCGAGAGCGACAGCCGCGCGCACCTGAACCTGCCGGGGCACCAGCTGGATCTGGTCAAGGCCGTGCAGGCCACCGGTACGCCGGTGGTGGTGATATTGGCCAGCGGCCGGCCGCTGGCGATCCCGTGGATGGCCGATCACGTCGCCGCGATCCTGGACGCCTGGCTGCCCGGCGACGAGGGCGGCCCTGCCGTGGCCGATCTGCTGTTCGGCGACGCCAATCCCTCGGGCAAGCTGCCGATGACCTTTCCGCGCGATGTCGGCCAGGTGCCGCTGTACTACGCGCACCAGCCCAACCCGCGGCCGTTGGACAAGGCGCATCCCGAGTACACCTCCCACTACGCCGACATGCCGAACTCGCCGCTGTATTCGTTCGGCTACGGCCTGAGCTACACGCAGTTCGCCTTCGGGCCGGTGCAGCTTTCCAGCGATCGCCTGACGCCGGACGGCACGCTGCACGTCAAGGTGCGCGTGACCAATACCGGCAAGCTGCGCGGCGCGGAAGTGGTGCAGCTGTATGTGCACGACCTGGTCGCCAGCGTCAGCCGACCGGTGCGCCAGCTCAAGGGTTTCCAGCGCGTCGTCCTGGACCCCGGCCAGTCGCGCGAGGTGACTTTCACGCTGACGCCGGCCGACCTGGCCTTCCACCGCGCCGACATGAGCTACGGCACCGAGCCCGGCGCGTTCCAGGTGTTCGTCGGCGGGGATTCGACGGCCACGGCCTCGGCGCAGTTTACGTTGGTGGCGGGCAAGGTTGCGGAGAAGAAGGGACGAGGGGCGGGGGACGAGTAGCGAGGGCGCCTCTGGGGCGCGGCTTGTTCGTGCATGGGATTGGAGGCGGGTAGCGGGGGCGCATGTCTGGAATGATCGGCCTGTCTTCAAAAACCGAGCGCTCCCCCAAGCCGTCTGTCCGATACCCGCAAAAATTTCCTCGGCCAACGATTTTCGCGCCCCCGCTACCCGCCCCCAACCCCTTGTGTATTCAAACAAGGCGCCCCCGCTACTCGCCCCTCGCTACTCGCCCCTTCTTCCCCCAATGAAAACGTTTGCAAAGTGGAATGAAAACGTTTACATTCAACTTCAACCAAACCGAGAACGAGGTGGGTCCATGGCGGTCACGATCAAGGATGTAGCCAAGGCAGCCGGTGTGTCGGTGGCATCCGTGTCACGCGCGCTCAACGGCCATGACAACGTGACACGCGACACCTACGAACGCATCATGCAGGCGGCACGGCAATTGCACTACATGCCCAATGGCGCGGCGCGCAGCCTGATCACGCGGCGCACGCAGACCATCGGCGCCCTGCTGCCCGACCTGCACGGCGCGTTCTTCTCCGAACTCATTCGCGGCATCGACCTGGCGGCGCGCGCGCGCGGCCTGCATCTGCTGGTATCCAGCTCGCACGACAACGCCGACGAGGCAGCCGCCACGCTGCGCGCGATGCGCGGGCGCGTCGACGGCCTGCTGCTGATGACGCCGCACGCCAATGCCGGCTTCCTGTCGGTCAACCTGCCGCCGGCCCTGCCCACGGTGCTGATGAACGCCGGCAGCGGCGACGGCAGCCATGCCTGGCTGACCGTGGACAACCACGGCGGCGCCCATGCCATGACCCGACACCTGATGGACAACGGCTATCGGCGCATCGCCTTCATCCGCGGTCCGGACAACAACCTCGACGCCCAGGAGCGCCTGCGCGGCTACCGCGAGGCCCTGGGCGACCTGGCCGCCGAGTGCGAACCCTACTGCATGCCCGGCGATTTTCTCGAATCGTCGGGCTACCGCGCGGCGCGCGCGCTGCTGGGCATGACGCCGCGCCCGCAGGCCGTGTTCGCGGCCAACGACATGATGGCCCTGGGCTGCCTGTCCGCCTTCAACGAGGCCGGCGTCAAGGTACCCGCGGACATCGCCCTGGCCGGCTTCGACGATATCCCGATGGCGCGCTTCATGACGCCGTCGCTGAGCACGGTGCGCGTGCGCATCGCCGAATTCGGCGAACGCGCGCTGGCGCGCCTGGTCGACGCCATCGAACACCCCGACGACGTGCACGCCGCCGAGGAAGTGATGCCGACCGAACTGGTCATCCGAACTTCGTGCGGGGTGGGAACCACCTCGTCACGTCATGCAGGAAATGCTCCGACACCCACGGAAGGACGCCACCCATAACGACAACCGGCCCGATTCCAAAGCGAGGGGAGAATCGCCATGTCACGTCCGAACCACATGCACGGCTGTATCCAGACAGCCACCGACGCCCGCCTTCGCGGGTCATCGAACACGAGCCGGCGTTTCCGGCAGCACCTGCTGGCCTGCCTGATCGGCGGCGCATTGGCGGCTGGCGCCGTCGCACTGCCCGCGCCGGCCTGGGCGCAAAGCACCAATGCCACGGTACGCGGCAATGCGCCACCCGACACCAAGGTGAACGCGCTCAACGTCGCCACCGGCGTCACCCGCCACACGCGCAGCGACGCCAGCGGCAATTACACGCTGGTCGGCCTGCCGCCAGGCACGTATGAAATCGATGCCGGGCCGGGCACGCGGCGCACCGTCACCCTGTCGGTGGCCTCGACCGCCACGCTGAACCTGAAAAGTTCCGCGCCCGCGCAGCCAACGCCCGGCGCGTCCAATGCCACCACCTTGCAGACCGTCGAGGTCGTCGCTGGAGCCATGCCGGAAGTGAAGACTTCCGAAATCGCCACCACGATCTCGCAGCACCAGATCGACACCATCCCGCAGGTCTCGCGCAACTTCCTGGAGTTTGCCGACATCGTGCCGGGCATGGTGTTCACCGTGAATGCCAACGGCAACACGTCACTGCGGGCCGGCGCGGCGAAAACCAGTCGCGTCAACGTCTTCATCGACGGCGTCAGCCAGAAGAGCTACCTCTTCGGTGGCGTGGCGGGCCAGAACGACAGCCAGGGCAATCCGTTCCCCGAGCTGGCGATCGGCCAGTACAAGGTGATCACGTCAAACTACAAGGCCGAGTACTCCCAGCTGTCCAGCGCCGCGGTCACGGCGGTCACCAAGTCCGGCACCAACGAGTTCCACGGCCAGGTCTTCGAGCGCTACACCAATGACCGTTACCGTGCGCGCACACCGGCCGAAAATGCGGCCGACAAGAAGACCGCGTCACAGGAACGCGAATACGGTTTTGCATTGGGCGGGCCGATCGTCAAGGACAAGATGCACTTCTTCGTGACCTATGCGGCCAAGCGTTTCGACACGCCGACGCTGGTTTCGCCCAGTGCCGATGGCGAACCGGGCGTTCCGTACCTGCCCTCGGACACGGCCGCGCAATTCGGCCCGGCCAACCTGCCGTTCCAGGAAGACCTGTACTTTGCCAAGCTGGACTGGGAGCCGACCGACAATGACCGCTTCGAGTTGAGCGCCCGCGTCCGCAAAGAGCGCACGCGCGAACAGGTCGGCGGCACCAACGCCGTTTCTTCGGGGCTCGACCTCAAGAACGACGACAGGCGTTACATGCTGAAATGGGATCACAGCGGCAACGGCTGGTTCAACGAGCTGCTGCTGACCCACCAGTACACGTTCTTCCAGCCCACGCCGATCGAGAAAGGCAACGGCATCATTTACACCTGGGACCTGGGCTCGCGTGACCCGAGAATCATCCACATCGGTCCGGCCTCGCCGCTAGCCGCGCAAAACAAGGGCCAGAAGGGCTGGACATTCAAGGACGACCTGACCTTGAGCGACTTCCAGTGGCATGGCGACCACGTCATCAAGATGGGCGTGGTCTATCGCGACCTGACCCTGAAGGCCGCGGATGCGTCCGACATCAACCCGCAGTTCACCTACAACGTCACCACGGCCGGCCCCGACGCCATCCCGTACAAGGCGTTCTTCACCAAACCCGTGACCGGTCTGGGCCTGTCGCCGACGGTGGTCACCAAGGACAAGCAGTACGGTCTCTACCTCCAGGACGACTGGGAGGTCAACGACAAGCTGACGCTGAACCTCGGCTTGCGCTGGGATTACGAGGACATTCCGTCCTACACCGACTTCGTGACGCCTTCCAACGTGGTCGATGCCCTTCTTCATGGCAGCATCGCGGATCGTCCTGGAGCCGCCCCGGGAGAAACCTTCAACGACGCGCTGGTCAAGGGCGGAGTCGACATCCACGACTACATCAGCAATGGACACAACCGTTCCGGCGATTCCAACAACTGGCAGCCGCGCCTGGGCTTTTCCTACGACATCAACGCCGACCAGGCGCACGTGATCCATGGCGGTGCGGGACGGTCCTACGACCGCAATCTGTACAACTACATGCAACTGGAAACCACCAAGTCGGCATTGCCGCAGTTCACGGTCTGGTTCCGCCCCGACGACACCTCCGCCTGTCGCCATGACTCCACGCCCTGTTACACCTGGGATCCTGCCTACCTGAACGGCCTGTCCAACCTGCAGGCGCTGGTATCGGCCAGCAATGGCGGCGAGATCGACCTGCTCGACAACAACCTGAAAACGCCGTATTCGGACCAGTTCAGCCTGGGCATGTCCAACCGCCTCGGCGCCTGGCAGACCGACGTCACCGTGGTGCGCAAGCTCTACCACGACGGCTTTGCCTTCATGTTGGGCGGACGCCATCCCGACGGCTCGTTCTTCGGCTCCAATGGCAGCCAGTGGGGCCAGAGCGTGCCCGGTTTCGGCGGCCTGATCCTCGGCAACAACGGCATCGAAGTGCGCAGCACGCAGGTATTGCTGTCGGCACAGAAGCCATTCACCACGGAATCCGGCTGGGGCGCGACCGTCGCCTATACCTTCACCGACGCGGAAGGAAACCGGGATATCGGCGAACACTATTCGTTCGATTATCCGACCGTCCAGGACTACCCGTTCATCAGCTCCAACGCGGCGGCCAAACACCGCATCGTGGCGACCGGCTCGTTGAACGGTCCCTGGGGCCTGGTGTTCGGCGCCAAGCTGACCCTGGCCACGCCGCAGCCGTGGAACGGCATTGCCTGCTACGGCCCCAACTCAGCCTACGGCAAGGCCAATCCGCCGGGTCTGTTCTTCCCCAATGGCAGCCATTGCCAGGCCGCAGCGGCAACGCCGCCCGGCAACGGAAAGTTCCTGGTCGGCGGCAAGATCTGGGGTTATCGCGATGTCGATTTTCAGGTCACCAAGAACTTCGATCTGCCTTACGGCGCCACGTTGTATGCCCGTCTGGATCTGTTGAACGCGTTCAACTTCAAGAACTACGTGGGCTACAGCACCGACTTCTCGGGCCCCCCGGGTGATGTCGGGGTGATGTACCGGCAGGACGGCCGCATCACGTACGTGCCGCGCACGGTCAAGTTCGAGATGGGCATAAGGTTCTGATCTCTTGCCACGCCATGCCGCCCCGGCGTTCACGGGGCCGGCATGGCGCATGTGGATACACCACCGCGGTGGTTCGTCATTTGTCTGCAACAGGTTTTTATCTTGATGTCATTTCGATGTTCCCCCTCTTTTCTTGCCCCTGTCCTGCTTGCGTTGGCGCTTGCCGTACCGGGGTCGCCGGCGGCGGCAGCGACTCATGCGACAAATCCGGACGCAACGGCGCCAACGTTCGATGCACTCGCGCCCACGCAGCAAAAGCGGCTCGACGATCTTGAACGCCGCACTTTCGAATTCTTCTGGGACACCGCCAATCCGGCCAACGGCCTGGTGCCCGACCACTGGCCGGGCAAGTCGTTTTCCTCCATCGCCGCGGTCGGTTTCGCGCTGACCGCCTACGGCATCGGCGCCGAGCGCGGCTGGATCACCCGCGACCAGGCGGCCGAGCGCACCCTGGTCACGTTGCGTTTCTTCGCCAACGCGCCCGAGAACGCCAGCGAGGACGACGCCACCGGTTATCGCGGTTTCTTCTATCATTTCCTCGACATGCAGACCGGCCTGCGCCATTCGCGCGGCACCGAGCTTTCCAGCATCGACACCACGCTGCTGCTGGGCGGCGTGCTGTTCGCGCAGTCGTATTTCGACCACGACACGCCGGCCGAGCGCGAAATCCGCAAGCTCGCCGACGACATCTACCGGCGTGTGGACTGGACCTGGATGCAGCCGCGTGCGCCGCTGGTGAGCATGGGCTGGAGACCCGGCAATGGGTTCATCGACCATGACTGGCGCGGCTACAACGAAGCCATGCTGCTGTACGTGCTGGCCCTGGGCTCGCCCACGCACGCGGTCGAACCGGCCGCCTGGAAGGCTTGGACGAGCACGTATCCGCACAACTGGGGTACCTTCCACGGATACACCTACCTGGGTTTCGGGCCGATGTTCGGACACCAGTACAGCGAATCCTGGATCGACTTCCGCGGCATCCGCGACGACTTCATGCGCAAGCACGACCTGGATTATTTCGAAAACGGCCGCCGCGCGGCCAAGGCGCAACGCGCCTACGCCATCGCCAACCCGGGCCACTGGCGCGGCTACGGCGCCGACATCTGGGGGCTGACGGCGAGCAACGGTCCCGGCAATTTCACCCTGAAACACAACGGTCGCACGCGCCGTTTCCACGGTTACATGGCGCGCGGCGCCGGCCTGGGTTACATCCATGACGACGGCACCATCGCGCCCACCGCGGCGGCCGCGTCGATCGCCTTCGCGCCGAAGATCGTCATTCCCGCGATTCGCGCCATGCGCGAGCGCTACGGCAAGATCATCTACGGCAAGTACGGATTCCTCGACGCCTTCAACCTGAGCTTCCATGACGCCGATGCCGCATTGCGCACCGGCCGCGTGGCGCCCGGCTTCGGCTGGGTCGACGACAAGTACCTGGGCATCGACCAGGGTCCGATCCTGCTGATGCTGGAAAACTACCGCAGCGGTTTCGTGTGGAAGGTGATGCGGCGCAACCCGTACATCCGGCGCGGCCTGCTCCGCGCGGGCTTCACCGGCGGCTGGCTCGATAGCCGCGACGACACGGCCACGGCGATGCCATGAGAACGCGCCGCGCCATGCGTTGGCTGGCGCTGGCCGTCATCGTGCTGCTGCCCGCTTGCGGCAGCGGCGACCACCGGACCACCATCACCTTCTGGGCCATGGGCCAGGAAGGCCAGATGGTGCGTCAGTTGATTCCGGCGTTCGAAAAGGCGCATCCCGGCATCCATGTCGACGTGCAGACGCTGCCGTGGAAGGGTGCGCATCAGAAACTGCTGACCGCGGTGGCCGGCGACAGCACGCCGGACCTGTGCCAGTTGGGCAACACCTGGTTGCCGGAACTGGTGACGCTGGGCGCGCTCGAACCGCTGGACGCGCGCGTCGCCGCCTCGAAGGGGATCGATCCGCACGACTACTTCCCCGGCATCTGGAACACCAACATCATCGACGGCAGGTTGTACGGCATCCCCTGGTACATCGACACGCGGCTGCTGTTCTACCGCAAGGACATCCTGGCGCGCGCCGGTTTCGATCATCCGCCACGTACCTGGGCCGAATGGGCAAACCAGATGGCCGCCGTCAAGAAACTGGTGGGGCCCGACCGCTACGCCGTGCTGCTGCCCACCAACGAGTTCGAACAACTGGAGTCGCTCGGCCTGCAACAGAAGCAGTCGATGCTGCGCGACGGCGGCCGCTACGGCAACTTCGAGTCGCCCGGCTTCGAGCATGCATTGCGCTTCTACGCCGAGGCGTTCCGCAAAGGCTGGGCGCCGGCGGTGGCCAATACCGAGGTGGCCAACGTGTGGACCGAATTCGCGCGCGGCTACTACACGTTCTACGTGTCCGGCCCCTGGAACATCGCGCAGTTCCAGGCGCGCATGCCGGACAAGCTGAAGCACGCCTGGGGCACCGCACCATTGCCGAGCCCGGACGGCAGCGGTGGTGGTCTGGCCGGGGGCAGCAGTCTGGTGATCTTCAAGGCATCCAAGCACAAGCGCGCGACGTGGCTGCTGGTCCAGTACCTGTCGCGTCCGGACGTGCAGGACCGGTTCCACACCGTCTCCGGCGACATGCCGCCGCGGCGCTCGACCTGGGCGCGCCCCAGCCTGGCCAACGATCCGTATGCGGGCGCCTTCCGCGAACAGCTCGAACACGTCAAGCCGGTGCCCAAGGTGCCCGAGTGGCAACAGATCGCCACCCAGATGAGCATCGTCGGCGCACAACTGGCCAACGGCAAACTGACGGCGGATCAGGCGGCGAAGAAGCTGGACGAGCGTGCCAACCACATCCTGGCCAAGCGGCGCTGGGTACTGGCGCGCAAGGAGGCCTCGCGATGACCCGCTTGCCGAAAACACGCGTAGGGCGGGCACTGCCCGCCGAATGTGTCTTGCGTGGATGCGAGACTTCCCATGGCGGGCAGTGCCCGCCCTACCCGGTGTTTCGGGGTGGGGATGAAAATGCGGGGCGGCGGATGCATGAGCGCGAGGTGCGGCCATGAGACGCCACTGGGCTGCCTGGGTGTTTTTGGCGCCGGCATTGATCGTGCTCGCGGTGTTCTTCCTGCTGCCGGTGATCGCTGCCTTCGGGCTCAGCCTGACCGACTACGACATCTACGCGCTGGCCGACATCCACAACCTGCGTTTCATCGGCCTGGGCAACTACTGGGCGCTGCTGCATCGGCCGCTGTTCTGGTCGGCGCTGTGGCACACGGTGTATTTCGTGGTCGTCGGCGTACCGTTGTCGATGCTGGTGTCGCTGGGCGCGGCGCTGCTGCTGAATTCGAAGCTGGCGCGCGCCAAGCCGTTTTTCCGCACCGCGCTGTTCGCGCCGGTGGTGACCACGGTGGTGGCGGTGGCGGTGATCTGGCGCTACCTGTTCCAGACCCGCTTCGGGCTGGTGAACTACGTGCTCGACGCCGTCGGCCTGGATCCGGTGAACTGGCTGGGCGATCCCCACTGGGCGATGCCGACGATCATCGCGTTCGCGGTGTGGAAGAACTTCGGCTACAACATGATCATCTTCCTGGCCGGCCTGCAGGCCATTCCCGAAAACCTGTACGAGGCCGCACGCATCGACGGTGCTTCGGCGTGGCGGCAGTTCGTCCACATCACCTTGCCGATGCTGGGACCGATCATGCTGCTGGTGGGCGTGCTCACCATGTCCGGCTATTTCCAGCTGTTCGCCGAGCCCTACGTGATGACCGAGGGCGGACCCCTGCAAAGCACCGTCAGCGTGCTGTACCTGATGTACGACGACGGCTTCAAATGGTTCAACCTGGGCCTGGCCTCGGCCGTGGCCTTCATGCTGTTCGTGGTGATGTTCGCCGTCACCGCGGGCATGTGGATGCTGGCGAAACGCCGGGGGCACGCATGAATCCACGTCTGGCCAAGGCATTGATCAACGGCTGCCTGATCGCCCTGGCCGTGGTGGCGCTGTTCCCGTTGCTGTGGATGCTGTCGGTGTCGTTCATGCAGACCGGCGCGGCCAGCAGCCTGCCGCCGCCGTTGCTGCCGGCGCATCCGACGCTGGGCAATTACCGGCATCTGTTCGCGTTCAACGGCATGGGCCGCTATCTGGGCAACAGTTTCCTCGTTGCCGGCGGCATCACGCTGGTGTCCCTGCTGTTCAACCTGATGGCCGGCTACGCCTTCGCCAAACTGCGTTTCCGCGGGCGCGAGCGCCTGTTCCAGTCGCTGATCGGCGCGCTGGTGATTCCGACGCAGGTGGCGATGATGCCGCTGTTCCTGATGCTCAAGCAGATGGGTCTGGTCAACAGCTATCTCGGCGTGATGCTGCCGATGTTCGCCACCGTGTTCGGCAT
>DASSTF010000092.1:0-7148 GCA_035708045.1 Rhodanobacteraceae bacterium
CGATCAGGGCGGCTGCTTCGAAACTTCGAAGCCGACCAGCTGGAACGATCCCACCTACGTGGTCGACGGCGTCACGCATTTCTGTGTGACCAACATGCCGGGTTCCGTGCCGCAGACCTCCACGCTGGCGATTTCGGCCGCCATCCTGCCGTACGTGCAGCGCATGGCCGCCGGCGACGCGTGGCGCGACTTTGCGCCGCTGCGCGACGGCATCAACGTCGAAAACGGCGAAGTGGTGCATCCGGCGCTGAAGGCCTGATCGGTTTCCGGTCAAACGGCAGGGCGGACAATGTCCATCCTGCCAGCAAAAACCGTGACGGTTCTGCCCGGGGCAGGGCCGTTGCGGATGCGTCGACGTGATATAACCACGGGTATCGACGCCGCCATGCGCCATTTGAACAGGATCACACGTGGCACGAACCGCCAAGGCCAAGATTTCGACACGCAAGCCCGACGCAGGCAAGAGCGCCGGTGACGAGCGGCCGGGCCTCAGCGACGAGCTGAAGCGGCGCCTGCGTGAGGCCGGCGTGCTGATGCTGGTGCCGCTGGCGGTGTATCTGCTGGTCTGCCTGTTCAGTTATCACCCGTCCGATCCCAGTTGGTCGCACGTGGCCGGTTCCGGTCGCGTGCACAACCTGGGCGGCACCGTGGGCGCCTGGATTGCCGATCTGCTGCGTTACCTGTTCGGCGTCGTGTCGTATTTCTTCCCGCTGCTGCTGTTGGCCCTGGGTTGGCGCGTGTTGCGCCGCGACGTCGAAACGCGGGAAACCAATCCGTGGGAGCCGGCGCTGCGGCTGATCGGTTTCGTGATGTTTTTTCTGGTCGGGCCGGCACTGGCCTGGCTGAGCTTTCCCACGCCGCAAGTGCCGCCGCCGGAAGGCGCGGGCGGCGTACTCGGCCATGCCATTGGCCGCGGTGTGCTGAACGCGTTCGGCGACAAGGGTGCGCCGATCCTGCTGCTGGCCTTGTTTTTGATCGCGATCACGCTGGCCACGGGGCTGTCGTGGTTCCGGGTGATGGATTGGGTGGGCCGCACGACATTGGCGGCGGGCGCCTGGATCGCCGGCAAGTTTCGTCGGGCGCCGGAAGTCATGGCGGCGCGCTCGGCGCGTGCCGAACGCGAGGCGGCCAAGAAATTCGACGCCGTGAAACAGGCCAAACGCGAGCCGATCCGCATCGAACGCGTGACGCCCAAGGTGGAAAAGAGCGCGCGTGCCGCACGCGAAACCCAGATTCCGTTGTTTACCGGCGCTTCGGCGAAGGGCGAGCTGCCGCCGCTTTCGCTGCTGGACGAACCGCCGCCGCAGGGACCCGGCTATTCCGAGGAGACGCTCGAGGTTCTGTCGCGTCAGGTCGAGCTGAAACTCAAGGATTTCCGCATCGAAGCCAAGGTGGTGGGCGTCTATCCAGGCCCCGTCATCACGCGTTTCGAACTGGAGCCCGCGCCCGGCGTGCGCGGCTCGCAGGTGTCCAATCTGGACAAGGACATCGCCCGCGGCCTGTCGGTGATCAGTGTGCGCGTGGTGGACGTGATTCCGGGCAAGAGCGTGATCGGCCTGGAAATTCCGAACACCAACCGCGAGATCGTGTACCTGTCCGAAATCCTGCGCTCGAAGGAGTACGACAGCGCCAAGTCCATGCTGACCCTGGCCCTGGGCAAGGACATCGGCGGTCGTCCGGTGGTCACGGATCTGTCCAAGATGCCGCACCTGCTGGTGGCCGGTACCACCGGTTCGGGCAAGTCGGTGGCCGTCAACGCCATGATCCTGTCGCTGCTGTACAAGGCCAGCGCGGAGCAGGTGCGGCTCATCATGATCGACCCCAAGATGCTGGAGCTGTCGGTCTACGAGGGCATTCCGCATCTGCTCGCTCCGGTGGTCACCGACATGAAGGAAGCGGCCAACGCGCTGCGCTGGTGCGTGGGCGAGATGGAACGCCGCTACAAATTGATGGCCGCCGTCGGCGTGCGCAATCTGGCCGGTTTCAACAAGAAGGTGCGCGACGCCAAGGCCAGCGGGCAGCCGCTGCTCGATCCGCTGTTCCAGGTCAATCCGGAGCAGCCCGAGCTGACCGCCGAGCCGCTGGATCCGCTGCCGCACATCGTCGTCATCATCGACGAATTCGCCGACATGATGATGATCGTCGGCAAGAAGGTGGAAGAGCTCATCGCGCGCCTGGCGCAGAAGGCGCGCGCCGCCGGCGTGCACCTGATCCTGGCCACGCAGCGTCCATCGGTGGATGTCATCACCGGCCTCATCAAGGCCAACATTCCCACCCGCATCGCCTTCCAGGTGTCCTCGCGTGTGGATTCGCGCACGATTCTCGACCAGTCCGGCGCCGAGACCCTGCTGGGTCACGGCGACATGCTCTACCTGCCGCCGGGAACCGCCATGCCGGAGCGCGTGCATGGCGCGTTCGTCGACGATCACGAGGTGCACAACGTGGTCGAATGGCTGAAATCGCAAGGCGAACCGAACTACATCGAAGGCGTGCTGGAAGAAGAGCAGACCCTGGCCGACGGGCGCATCATCAACCAGTCGGGCATTCCGCAGGATGCCGATGGCGACGGCAACAGTGACAACGCGCTTTACGACAAGGCCGTGGCCGTGGTCACCCAAACCCGCCGCGCTTCCATTTCCGGCGTGCAGCGGCATCTGCGCATCGGTTACAACCGCGCCGCCCGGCTGATCGAGCAGATGGAGGCCGACGGCGTGGTCAGCGCGCCGCAGCACAACGGCACGCGCGAAGTGCTGGCCCCCGCGCCGCCGCGTGATTGAACCCGCAGGCCGGGTCGCTGTCGGATCAGGGCAGGGCTTGCACGGTCGTCCCCGATTTTGCCGTTAAGCTTCGTTGCCAGATTTCCCGCATGGAACACCGCATGAAACGTTTGCTCACCATCGCTGCACTGCTGGCCGTTTCGGCCCTGGCCTTGCCGGCTTTTGCTTACGGCGACCAGGCAGGCACAAGCGCGCGCGCGCGATTGAATGCCTTTGCCACGGGACTGCATTCCCTGTCGGGACATTTCCGGCAAACCCTCATCAGTGCCAGCGGGCAGGGCAACAAGACCAGCTACGGCACCGTGGCGCTCGAGGCGCCGCGTCAATTCCGCTGGCAGACCACGTCGCCGTACAAGCAGTTGATCGTTGCCGACGGCAGCCACGTGTGGATGTACGAGCCGGATCTGGATCAGGTCACCGTGCGCCGGCAAAGCATGGCTGAGGCGCACAGCCCGCTCACCGTGCTCACCGACGTCGGGCGTCTGGACAAGGACTTCACGACGACCGAGCTGGGTACCCGTGATGGCCTGGTCTGGCTGCGCCTGACGCCGAAAGACAAGCAGGCGCATTTTGCCTATGCCGACCTCGGCTTCGACGATGGCGGTCTGCGCGAGATGACGTTCAAGGATCAACTGGACAACATCACGCGCATCCGGTTTTCCGACTGGCAGCGCAACCAGCCGCTGCCGGCTTCCACCTTCAACTTCACGCCGCCCAAGGGCGCCGACGTCATCGGTGACACCTCGTCGGTGCCGCAAATACATCCATTGCAGCACTGAGGCTTGTCATGCAGGCAGGCTTCTGGCAATCTTGACTGATAATCATTATTGATTGCAGGATCGTCATGCCAACCGACCCGACGTCGCGTTACAAGCCAGTGCAGCGCCATCTGCACTGGATCATTTTCGCCCTGGTGCTGGCCGCCTATGTGCTGATCAATCTGCACGAGGCGACGTCGCGCGGCAATCCGCTGCATGAAGTGACCGAGCACGCGCACATGGTGGTGGGCGTGCTGGTCCTGCTGCTGGTGTTGCCGCGCCTGTGGATGCGCAAAAAGTACGGTGCGCCGCCGATCGAGCCGCCCATGGCATTCGCCGCGCGCTGGTTTGCGCGGGTGACGCATTGGGCGCTGTACGCCTTTCTGGTGGTGCAGCCGTTGCTCGGCATCACCACGCGCGAAGTGGCAGGCAGGGGCGTCAGCCTGTTCGGCGTCACCCTGGTTCCCGCCTTCGTCAGCAACCCCAATCGGGAACTGGCGCGCGAGATCTTCCAGTACCACGCCTGGCTCGGCACCGCGTTCTACTACGTGATCGCCCTGCACATCCTGGCCGCGCTGTGGCACCACTACGTGCGCCGCGACGACACCATGCAGCGCATGCTGGGTGAGTCACCGCGCGAGGCGACAGCCAAGGTCGCGGCGGCGGACTGAACCCGCACGATGCGCCATGGCCGCGTATCATGACGGCATGGCACGCAACGCACCATCCACCACCCGCAGCCTGTTCGGAACGGATGCGGCATCCGAGGGCCTGAAACCCCTGGCGGAGCGCATGCGCCCGCGGTCGCTGGACGAAATCGTCGGTCAGCCGCGGGTGGCCGGGCAGGGCAGCGCGCTGCGCCGTGCGCTGGAAGCGGGCAGCGTGCATTCCATGGTGTTGTGGGGGCCGCCGGGTTGTGGCAAGACCACGCTGGCATTGCTGGTGGCGAAGTATGCCGAAGCCGAGTTTCATGCCATCTCCGCCGTGCTGTCGGGGCTGGCCGATGTGCGCAAGGCGCTGGCCGAGGCCGAGGCGCATTTCGCTCACGGACGTCGCACCGTCTTGTTCGTGGACGAGGTGCACCGCTTCAACAAGGCGCAGCAGGATGCCTTCCTGCCGCACATCGAAAAAGGCGTCATCATTTTCGTCGGCGCCACCACCGAAAACCCTTCGTTCGAACTCAATTCGGCCTTGTTGTCGCGCTGCCGCGTGCATGTCATGGATGCGGTGGATGCCGACGCCATCACGGATGCATTGAAACGCGCCCTGGCCGATGCCGAGCGGGGTCTTGGCGGGCAGGGGCTCGAGGTCGATGACGACGCGCTGCAGCTGATCGCCCAGGCTGCCGACGGCGACGTTCGCCGCGCGCTGACGCTGCTGGAAATCACCGCCGAACTGGCCACGGAAGGGCGCATCGACGAAGACACGCTGAAACAGGTGCTGGCCGACCGCACGCGCCGCTTCGACAAGGGTGGCGAGCAGTTCTACGACCAGATTTCGGCGCTGCACAAGTCCGTGCGCTCGTCGGATCCGGATGCCGCGCTGTATTGGCTGACGCGCATGCTCGACGGCGGTTGCGACCGCGCCTATGTGGCGCGACGTCTGTTGCGCATGGCCATCGAGGACATCGGCCTGGCCGATCCGCGCGCCTGGCAGATGGCCGTCAACGCCTGGGATACCTACGATCGCCTGGGCTCGCCCGAAGGCGAACTCGGTCTTGCCGAAGTGGCCATCTACATGGCCAGCGCGCCCAAGAGCAATGCCGCCTACATGGCCTACAACGACGCGCGCCGCACGATCCGCGACACCGGCACGCTCGAGGTGCCGATGCACCTGCGCAACGCCCCGACCAAGCTGATGAAAGAGCTGGGTTACAGCAAGGGCTACCAATACGACCACGATGCCGAAGGCGGCGTGGCACTCGATCAGCAATGCCTTCCGGATCAATTGGATGGGAAAGTTTTCTACCAGCCTGTCGAACGTGGACTGGAAATCAGGTTGAAGGAAAAACTCGATGCCCTGCGCGCCGCGCGTCGCGAAGCCCGCAAACCGCCGGATGCGGATACGTGAAACGCGCCTTCAACGCCTTGCGTGGTCTGCCGCGCGTGGTGTGGCTGCTCGGCCTGATCAGCCTGGCGAACGACAGCGCCAGCGACATGGTCTATCCGCTGATTCCCTTGTACCTGACGGCGGTGCTCATGGCCGGCCCGCGTGTTCTGGGGCTGATCGAGGGGCTGGCCGAAGCGGGCAGCAGTTTGCTGAAACTCGTGTTCGGCGTGCTCGCCGATCGCCATCAGCGCATGCGCCGATGGATCGGCAGTGGCTACGCCATGAGCGGCATCGCGCGTCCGTTGATCGGTTTGACCACGAGCTGGGCCGGCGTACTCGGTTGCCGCCTGGTCGACCGCATCGGCAAGGGCGTGCGTAGCGCGCCGCGCGATGCCCTGTTGAGCCTTGCCGTGGCGCCGGACCAGCGCGGCCTGGCGTTCGGTTTTCATCGGGCCATGGACAATGCCGGCGCGGTGGTCGGTCCGCTGGTGGCCGCGGGACTGTTGGCGTGGGGGCTTTCCCTGCGCGCCATTTTCCTGTGGTCGATAGTGCCCGCCGTGCTGGTGATCGTGCTGGCGCTGCGCATCCGTGAACCGGAAGGCAGAGTCCCGGTGAAGCGCACCGCTTTCGACTGGAAGTTCAGGCGTTTGCCGGCGGGGTTTCGACGTTATCTCGTGGCGCTCGGCCTGTTCACCCTGGGCAATTCATCCAACCTGTTCCTGCTGCTGCGCGCCGAGGACATGAGCGTCGGCGCCGAGCGCATCGTCCTGATGTGGGTGTTGTATTCGGCCGTGGCCATGTTGCTGTCCACGCCGCTTTCGGCCCTGTCCGACCGCTTCGGCCGCATCCGCGTGCTCGGCACGGCCTGGGCGATCTACGCCATCGCCTACTTGGTCATTGGCTGGCTGCCGCAGGCCGGCTGGGCGCTGTGGCTGGCGTTTACCTTGTATGGCGCCGTTACCGCCGCCCTCGAAGGCACCGAAAAGGCGCTGGTGGCCGATCTGGTCGACGGCGAACGCAGCGGCACGGCCTACGGCTGGTACAACCTGGTGGCCGGTATCATGTTGCTTCCCGCATCGCTGATTTTTGGCGAGCTCTGGCAAACCTGGTCGGCTGCCATGGCCTTCGGTTTCGGCGCCGCGTGCGCGTTCGTCGCCACCGTCCTGTTGTGGGGATGGGTGAATCGGGCCGTACCGCCGTCCGCCCGACAGGACGGGTTTGCGCCGCAAGACGCGCTGCCACGATAATGAGGGTTTGATCTTTCACCCCAAGGATTGACCATGCTCGATCCAGCATTGTTGCGCACGCAACTGGCTGACACCGCCGCGCGTCTGGCAACGCGCGGCTACACGCTCGACACCGCTGCCGTGGAATCCATGGAAGCCGAGCGCAAACGCCTGGCCACCGAAACCCAGGAACTGCAGAACCAGCGCAACACCCGTTCCAAGGCCATCGGCAAGGCCAAGGCGCAGGGCGAGGACGTGGCGCCGCTGCTGGCCGAAGTGGCCGGCCTGGGCGACAAGCTCAAGGCCAACGAGCATGCGCTGGCCGAGATCAAGACGAA
>DASSTF010000093.1:0-7080 GCA_035708045.1 Rhodanobacteraceae bacterium
GAACGCTGCAACGAAGCCGGCGCGGCGGCCATGCACAAGGCCTTCGATCTGCGCTTGACGTTCTGTTTCGAGCTGGCGCCGACCGAATACCACACCAACGTGGTCATGGCCCTGCTGGCCAGCCGCGCCGTCATCCTCGCCGCCGATGGCTTTGCCGATGTCGCTGTGCCGGAAGCCATCGCCAAGGCCTACGCGGGTCGCGCCATCCATCTGGATGCAGTGCAGAAGCAGGCTTTCGCCGCCAACGCCATCACCTTGTGCGGCGAGCGCGTGTGGATGAGCGCCCGCGCCGCGGCGTCGCTTACTGACGCGCAAAGCCGGGCCTTGGCCGACTACGGCTTTGCCGTCGGCAGCGTGGACCTTTCCGAAATCGAAAAGGCCGGCGGCAGCCTGCGCTGTTGCGTCGGCGAGATCTACTGATTCTCCGGCTGCATCATTACCACTCACTCCAAAGGAACAACGATGAAATACATGGCATGCATGGCGCTTGTGGCAGGGCTGGCATTGGCGCCTGCCGCGCGGGCGGACGCGCCCAGCTTCAACTACGTGCAGCTGACCGGGCAACACATGAATGCGTCGGCAGTGGACGGCTGGGGCTGGGGCGCCGAGGCCAGTTTCAACCCGGCCGGGGGCTGGTTCGTTTCCGGCAATTACCGGCGTATCAATCACGTTGCCGTTTCGGGAAACAACCTGACGGCCTGGCATGCCGATGCCGGCTACGCCGTCGATCTGGCCGACACGCTGGCGGCGTACGGCAAGCTGGGCTGGTCGAAGCAGACGGTCGATGGCTACGGCGGGGACAGCGGCATGCATGCCGAGGCCGGCCTGCGCGTGCGCCTGCCGATCGTGCAGCTGGAGGGCGGCGTGGGCCGCTACCAGCGCAATGGCGGGTTCAATGAATACACCGCCACCGCGCTTTTCCACGTGCTGCCGTTCACCTACGTCAGCGTCGGCTACGTGGTGGACGATTATTCGCGGGACAACGTCGATCGCTGGCAGGCGGGCGTGCGTCTGACGTTCTGACGGATGCGAGTCCGCTTGATGGACAACGAAAAAACGGGCCGCATCATGCGGCCCGTTTTGTGTTGTCGAAGCGACAAGTCGGTTATTTCAACTTGGCGGCCTTGCGCAGCGCCTCGGCCTTGTCGATCTTTTCCCAGCTGAAGGCGGTGGTGGTTTCGGATTTTTTCACCACCTTGCCGTTTTCGTGCTCTTCCCACTTGTAGGTGTGCTGGAACGGTTTGCGGCCGAAGTGGCCGTAGGCGCTCGTGAGCTGGTAGATGGGATGGATCAGGTCGAGCATCTGGATGATGCCCCAGGGGCGCAGGTCGAAATGCTCGCGGATCAGCTTTTCGATGACTTCGTCGTCGACCTTGCCGGTGCCGAAGGTGGTCACGGAAATGGAGGTCGGACGCGCCACGCCGATGGCGTAGCTGAGCTGCACTTCGCACTTGTCGGCCAGACCCGCGGCGACGATGTTCTTGGCCACGTAGCGCGCGGCGTACGCGGCGCTGCGGTCGACCTTGGACGGGTCCTTGCCGCTGAACGCGCCGCCGCCGTGACGGCCCATGCCGCCGTAGGTGTCGACGATGATCTTGCGACCGGTCAGGCCGCAGTCGCCCACGGGGCCGCCGATGACGAACTTGCCGGTGGGGTTGATGTGGATCTTGCTCTTGGGCAGCGAGGCCAGCCACTTCTTCGGCAGCACGGGCTTGAGGATGTGCTGGTACACGCCCTCGACGAGATCCTTCTGCTTGACCGACGGGTCGTGCTGCGTGGACAGCACCACGGCGTCCAGGCCGGCCACCTTGCCGTCCTCGTAACGCAGGGTGACCTGGCTCTTGGCGTCCGGACGCAGCCAGTCGAGCTTGCCGGCGCGGCGCACCTTGGCCTGCTGTTCGACCAGGCGGTGCGAGTAGTAGATGGCCGCCGGCATGAGTTCCGGCGTTTCGTTGCAGGCGTAGCCGAACATCAGGCCCTGGTCGCCGGCGCCCTGTTCCTCGGGCTTCTTGCGGTCCACGCCGCGGTTGATGTCGGGCGACTGCTTGCCGATGAGGTTGAGCACGCCGCAGGTCGCGCCGTCGAAACCGACGTCGCTGGAGTTGTAGCCGATGCCCAGGATGACCTTGCGCGCGATGCCTTCGACGTCGATCCACGCGTCGGTGGTGATCTCGCCGGCGATGATGGCCACGCCGGTCTTGACCATGGTTTCGCAGGCCACGCGGGCGCGCTTGTCCTGCGCCAGGATGGCGTCCAGCATGGCGTCCGACAGGGCGTCGGCGACTTTGTCCGGATGGCCTTCGGACACCGATTCGGAGGTGAAAAGCGTGGTACTCATCAGAGCTATATCCTTCCTTGCGGATAGAAAGATAAAGGGAAGTCCGCATGATACATGCAAACTTCGTGGGGTGCATGTGGCGGGTATGAATGGCTGTCGGTAGAAGCCTGCCTGAAGGCGATGGCCGCCATCACCTCTCAGGGGCAGGCGACCGCCTCAAGTCCCAGATGGTCGACGAACGGCACGAAATTCCGATCCAGGAACAGCAGCGGCAATGCATGTTCGATGCAGAAGCTGGCAATAATCACGTCGGCGGTCTTGCGAATCGTGATGCCTTGCTTGCGTAAGGCGCGGTAGTTGTCGGCGCACAGCCCGACCATGCGTCCGTCGAACAATTCCAGCAGATCGAGCGCCGACAGGCTTTCCCGAGCGGTCGCGTAATCCCGGTCGTCGCGAATGCCCTGCAGAATCTCCAGCAGGATCAAGTCGCCCATCGCCACGTCGCCGTCGGCCAACGCCGCGTCCAATCGATCCGTTTGCGGATTGGCGGCGCCGTTGAAGTAGTCGATCCAGACGCTGGTATCGACCAGGATCACTTCGTTTCCCGCATCGCGTTCAAGTCGCCTTCCCAGCGAACTTTGCCGCGCAAGGAACGAATGTGCCGCTGCTGGCTGCGCTGCAACAGCAGTCGCAGGCCTTCCTCGACCGCCTTCTTTTTGGTGGTGTAGCCGGAAGCCTTCATGGCTTCGGTCATCAACGCATCATCAATGACGATATTGGTTCGCATCGGGGCACCTCATGTGTATTTTATTGCGTAATTATACACATTTCAGCGTCGCCTTCACCCGCGTATCGGAAGGTTCGCGAGTGCGGGAGATTCAGGCGGCGTCGGCGAGGCCGTCGGCCAGGGCGTCGAAATATTCGCGCGTCAGGCGCAACTGCTCGGCGGCCGATTCGGTGCGGTTGGCGACGGCGCGGAAGGCGGCGTTTTCGGGACGATCCTTGGCGTACCAGGTCAGGTGCTTGCGCGCGATGCGCAGGCCCATGTGCTCGCCGTAGAAGGCATACAGCTCTTGCAGATGTCCGCACAGGATGTCGCCGACTTCGGCGGGCGTCGGTTCGGGCAGCTTTTCGCCGGTGGCGAGGTAGTGGGCGATTTCGCGGAAGATCCATGGCCGGCCCTGCGCGCCGCGGCCGATCATCAGGCCGTCGGCGCCGGTCACGTCGAGCACGTGGCGCGCGGCTTCCGGCGTGGTCACGTCGCCGTTGGCGAATACCGGGATCGACACGCTCTGTTTCACGGCGGCAATGGTGTCGTATTCGGCCTCGCCCATGTACTTGTCGGCGCGCGTGCGCCCGTGCACGGCCAGCGCGGCGATGCCGGCATCCTCGGCGATGTGCGCGACGGTCAGCGCGTTCTTGTTGTCGCGATCCCAGCCGGTGCGCATCTTCAGCGTGACCGGCACCTCCACGGCGTCGGCCACGGTCTTGCAGATGCGCGCCACCAGCGGTTCGTCGCGCAGCAGCGCCGAGCCCGACCACACGTTGCACACCTTGCGCGCCGGGCAGCCCATGTTGATGTCGATGATGTGCGCGCCGTGATCCACGTTGTGGCGCGCGGCCTCGGCCAGCATGTCCGCGTCGTAGCCGGAAATCTGCACGATCACCGGCTCCGGCTCGCCCGCGTGATCCATGCGGTGCAGCGACTTGGAGGTGTGCCACAGGCGCGGATCGGCCGTGGTCATTTCCGACACCGCCAGCCCCGCGCCGAGGCGCTTGCACAGCACCCGGAACGGCTTGTCGGTGACGCCGGCCATGGGGGCCAGCGCCACGGGCGGGTCGATGGTGTAAGGGCCGATGCGCATGGCGGGCATTGTAACGGGGGCGAAGGCGGAGCTGCCGCGGCTGGGCAATCGCGGTGCGATGGGTTATCTCTAATGCGTATGCGTAACCGCATTTCCCCGCTTGAACGAGTTTCAAAAACATGAAAGCCATCCTTGTCCCCATCGCCTGTCTGTTGCTTGCCGGCTGTTCCCACACCGAGGCTCCGACGACGGACACGGCTTCCGTGCCTGCCGCCACCTCCAGCACGGTGCAGAAGGCGTTGGCTGGAACCGGTGTCGAAATCACCGGCAAACTGGAAGCCCCGAAGGGCTACCAGGGGTTCGTTGGCGTGTATCAGGGCAGGTCGTTGCCGGTTTACGTCATGCCCGATGGAAAGCATCTGGCGATCGGTTCGATGTACGACATGACCGGCCACGACCTGACCTCGCCGGCGATGCGCAGGATCGCCGACAGCGGCTTCGGCGCGGCGCAATGGGCGATGCTGGAAAAGGCGACGTGGGTGGTCGAGGGCAATCCGCATGCCAAACGCGTGGTGTACGTGTTCGCCGATACGCGATGCCCCTACTGCCATCACTTGTGGGAAGCCTCGCAGAAGTGGCTGGAGCGCGGCAACGTCCAGGTGCGCACCATTCCGGTGGCGGTGATTTCGCCGGACAGCCTGCCCGAGGCGGCGGTCATTCTGGATGCCGACGATCCGGCGAAGGCGTGGCAGGAAAGCGAGCGTCACTTCGGCAGCAACCCGAAACCGGACGTTGACGCCGGTTCGAAACTTTCGCGGCAAAAAATCCGCGCCAACAGCATGCTGATGAACGTGCTGGGCTTCCACGGCACGCCGAGTGTGGTCTACAAGGATGCCGATGGCGGGATTCGCGTCTTGCGCGGCTTGCCGCGCGATCCGGACACCTTGCGCGAAGTGTTCGGCGGCTGACGGAAGCCTGCCGATACAAAATCCTTCTCCCGGAGGAGAAGGGAAATGCTCAGCTTTTGGCGAAGCGCGCCATCACTTCGTCGTGCCTCGGCATGGCGAGCGCCGCGCCGTGGCGCTCGGTAGCCATGGCGGCGACGCGGTTGGCGTGGGTCACGGCGGCGCGGAAGGGCTGGTCGGCCAGTTGCACACTGGCGGCGGCGAGGGCGCCGCAGAAGGCGTCGCCGGCGCCGGTGGTGTCGACTGCGTCGACCTTTTCCGGCGGCAACCGATAGCAGGTGTCGCTGTCGCCGCGGCGCGATTCGCCATGGGACACGAAGCAACCTTGCGCACCCAGCGTGATGACGACGCTGGCATCGGTCAGCCGACGCGCCAGCGCGTGCAGTGATGCGTCGTCCATCGCCGCCACGGCATCGGCGTCAAAGTCGTGTCCGGCGAAGCGCCGGCACAGTTCGGCGAACTCGCCCTCGTTGGGCAGCAGCACGTCGGCCAGGCGCAGGCATTCGGACGTGGCTTGTGGATGCACGGGAGCCGGGTTGAGCAAGGTCAGGAGGCTGTGTTCGCGGCTGCGCGCCAGGGCGTGCGCGAGGCAGTCGATGTCGATCTCCATTTGCGCCAGCAGCACGCGGGCATCGGCAAACAGGTTGGCCTGGGCGTCGATGTGCGCGGGGCTCAGGCGTTCGTTCGCGCCCAGGTCCACGATGATGCGATTCTGCCCATCGGTTTCGACAAGGATGCAGGCGCTGCCGGTGGCGCGTTCGGCATCCACTTGCCAACGGCCTTCGAGATGTTCCTCGTGCGCCATCCGCTCGGCCTGTTCGCCCAGCGCATCATCGCCATGGGCGCCGACAAAAGCGGTGGCGACATCCTGGCGCACGCAGGCCACGGCCTGGTTGAAACCCTTGCCGCCGGGGCCGCTGGCAAAGCCGTGGCCGCGCAGGGTTTCGCCCGCCTGCACCATGCGCTCAAGGTGCCAGACGTGATCCTGGTTGTAACTGCCGACGACGACGACTTGCGCGGCCATCGGTCACGCGCCCGCCGCCATCGTGGTGTCGCCGCGCACGTGGCGGTACTTGAACAGCGGGATGAACGCGATCGCCATCACCAGCGCATAGCCGGCAAAGCTCAGCCAGATGCCGCGCCAGTCCATGCAGATGGTCGTGGTCGCGTTGCACGTGTGGTCGGTGAAGAACGCCTCGATCACCCAGCCGGCGATGAGGCTGCCGGCGACGGCGCCGACGCCGTTGGTCATGAACATGAAAAGGCCCTGCGCGCTGGCGCGGATCTTCGGGTCGGCGCGCTGCTCGACGAACAGCGAACCGGAAATGTTGAAGAAATCGAACGCCATGCCGTAGATCAGGCACGACAGCACGATCATCCACAGTCCGCCGCCGGGGTTGCCGAAGCCGAACAGGCCGAAGCGCAGCACCCAGGCGACCATGCTCATCACCATCACGGTCTTGATGCCGAAGCGCTTCAGGAAGAACGGGATGGTGAGGATGAAGGCGGTTTCGGAAAACTGCGAAATGGAAATGATGATGGCCGAGTGCTTCACCGTGAACAGGTCGGCGTACTCGGGCAGCTTGGCGAAGCCCTTGAGGAAGGCGTCGCCGTAGGCGTTGGTCAGCTGCAGCGCGGCGCCCAGCAGCATGGCGAAGATGAAGAAAACCGCCATGTTGCGGTTCTTGAACAGCACGAAGGCGGTCAGGCCGAGACGATCGGCCAGGGTGCGGCTGTGCTCGGCGTCCAGGCGCGGCGGGCACGGCGGCAGCGTGAAGGCGTAGATGCCCAGCAGCAGCGACGCGCCGGCGGCCACGTCGAACTGCAACGCGGAGGACTCGAAGCCGAGCAGGCTGGTGCTCCAGGTGGCGGCGATGAAGCCGATGGTGCCCCACACGCGGATCGGCGGATACACCTTGACCACGTCGTGGCCTTCCTGCTTGAGCGCGTTGTAGGCCACCGTGATCGACAGCGAAATGGTCGGCATGTAGAAGATCATGTTGACCAGCATCACCCAGAACATCATGTCCGG
>DASSTF010000094.1:0-2721 GCA_035708045.1 Rhodanobacteraceae bacterium
CGCCGGCAAGGCCAGCGACTGGCGCAGGGCGCGACGGTTGCTCTGCACCGATTCGACGCTGTCGCCGCCGCGCAGGCCCAGGTTGAAACGGGCAAACGGCGGCGCCGACACCCCCGGCCCCTGCCGCGTGGTCACGGCGGCGTGGACGGAGCGAGGCGCTGGCCAGTCGGGGAAAATCCAGGCGTCCTGCATGATGCGAGGGGATGTGAAGGGTGCGTGCATCCTAACCCGGAACGCGCCGGCGCGCCTATCTGGTTGCGGCCGGTCAATTCGCGGCGGCATCCTCGCGCAAGGCCTCGATCAGCTCTTGCATGTCGGCGGGACGCTGCGCCTCGAACGCCATGGCCTCGCCACTGACCGGGTGCGTGAAAGCCAGACGCTCGGCATGCAAGGCCTGGCGCTGAAATTCGCGCAGGGTGGCGACCAGCCGTTCCGTGGCGCCCTTCGGCAATTTCAGGTGGCCGCCGTACAACGGGTCGCCCACCAGCGCATGCCCGGCGTGCGCCATGTGCACGCGGATCTGGTGCGTGCGGCCGGTTTCCAGATTGCACTGGATCAGGCTGTGCGCACGGTAGCGTTCGCGCAACCGGTAATGGGTGACGGCATGCCTGCCGCTGTCTTCGTCGCGCACGGCCTGGCGCAGGCGGTCGCGCGCATGACGCCCGAGCGGGGCATCCACGGTGTCGCCGGCAATCAGCGCGCCCTTCACCACGGCCTCGTATTGGCGCTCCACGTCGTGCCGCGACAGCATCGCCACCAGCGCCGTGTGCGCCGCCAGCGAGCGCGCCACCACCATCAGGCCCGAGGTGTCCTTGTCCAGCCGATGCACGATGCCGGCGCGCGGCAGATTGGCCAGCGCCGGATCGTGGTGCAGCAAGGCATTGAGCAAGGTGCCGTCGGGATTGCCGGCGCCGGGATGCACCACCAGCCCGGCCGGTTTGACCAGCACGATGAGGTCGGCATCCTCATGGCGGATGTCCAGATCCATCGGCTCGGGCCGCATGGCGACTTCGGGTTGGAGCTCGGCCCCGATGACCACCTGCTCGCCCCCGCGCACGCGCAGGCGCGGCGCCGCCGTCGCGCCGTCCACGCGTACATCGCCGGCCTTGATCCACTGCGCGAGGCGCGAACGCGAATAGTCCGGGAACATTTCGGCCAAAGCCTGATCCAAGCGTTGTCCGCCCAGTTCCAGGGGAATTTCGGCCCGATGCTGGATGGTATTCACGATCGGCCCCCTGTCCGGAGGCCGGTTTCCGCTATCATGGCCGTTCGCTCAACAGGCATGTCATCTCCTCTATGCGCCTTTTCAAACTGTTTTGTGTCGTCGCTTTCGTCTTTGTGCTGGCATCGTGCGCGATGTTCAAGAGCCGTGGCGACCTCAATGCCATGCCGGTGGCCAAGCTGTACCAGACGGCCCACCAGTCGCTGCGCGACGGCGACTATCTGTACGCCGAGCAAGCCTACAAGCGCCTGATCGCACGCTTCCCCTACGGCGAATACAACCAGCAGGCGCAGATCGAGATGGCCTATGCGCAATACAAGGACGGCAAGCCGGATGACGCCTATTCCACCATCAACCGCTTCATCAAGACCTTTCCGGCGCACAAGCATATTGCCTATGCCTATTACTTGCGCGGCCTGATCAATTTCGACCGCGCCGGGCATTTCGCCCAGCGCATCTTCGGCCGCGACGCCCGTTCGCGCCACGACCAGGGCTACCGCCTGGAATCGTTCGACGATTTCAGCAAGCTCACGCGCCGCTTTCCCGACAGCAAGTACGCCGCGGACGCCCGCCAGCGCATGATCTACCTGCGCAACGGCCTGGCCCAGTTCGAGATCAACGTGGCCGAGTTCTACCTGCACACCCGCGCCTACGTGGCCGCGGCGCACCGCGCCAAGTACGTCATCCAGCATTACCAGCAGGCGCCGCAGGTGGCCGACGCGCTGGCCATCGAGGCCATCAGCTATCGCAAGCTGAACATGGACAAGCTGGCCCAGCAGACGCTGGCCGTGCTCAAGCTCAACTACCCCGACCACCCTTATCTGACCGATCCGGGCTGGCCGCATACGGCTTCCACCTTGCGGCGCATGATTCCGTTTTCGGGGCATCACTGAGGGTTCGGGACTCGGGACTCGGGACTCGGGACTCGGGACTCGGGACTCGGGACTCGGGAAAGCGTGAAGCGGATGGGTGCGAATATGCCATCCGTACTTCAAGAGACGCCGATCCGCAGGGCGGGCACTGCCCGCCACGATGGTTCAGGCTGTCGGTTGTGAGTTACAACGGTTTTATGTAGCGTATGGAGTCGGGTGTCGGCTGTTTGTTGCAGCATGGCAGGACATGCGCAGGTCGGGCCGCCGCGCGGAGCCACTCCTGTTCATGAGCCAGCGCGACCTGCCCCGTGCCCAACGCCTGACCGAACGCGTCCTGGCGACACTCGAAAGATTCCTGCACATCGAAGCCACTAGCGGCATCGTGCTGCTGATGGCGGCAGCCGTTGCGCTGATCTGGGCCAATTCCCCCTGGATCGAAGGTTACCAGTCCCTCTGGCATACCCCGCTTTCGATCGGGATGGGTGAATGGGTGTTCTCCCGTTCGCTGCACTTCTGGATCAACGACGGGCTGATGACCCTCTTTTTCCTGCTCATCGGCATGGAAATCCGGCGCGAAGTGCACGAGGGCGCCCTGCGCCAAATCAAGCAGGCACTGTTGCCCATGGC
>DASSTF010000095.1:0-3736 GCA_035708045.1 Rhodanobacteraceae bacterium
GCCACCGCCGCGCGCGCGGCCATCCTGTCGCGTTCGCGCAGCCTGATCGAGGAACTGGTGCATGGCGAAGGCCTGGATTGTGAATTTGCCGCCGACGGGATGCTGTCCGTTTATCGCGATGCGGCGGCGCTGGAGGCCGACCAGCATCATGTGGACTACCTGCGCAAGCTCGACATTCCCGTGGAAAACAAGACGGCGACGGAAGTGTTGGCGATGGAACCGTCGTTGCGCGAGGACATCGTCGGCGGCATCCATCATCCCGGCGATGCGCGCATTCGCCCCGATCGCTACGTGAGCGAACTGGCGCGCCGCGTGCGCGAGCTGGGCGGCGTCATCGAGGAAGACACGCGCGTGGAGCGGTTCTCCACGACGCACGGAAGCATTCGTCAGGTGCGCACCGGGCGTGGCCATTTCAGCGCGGATCGCATCGTGCTGGCGCTGGGCGCGTGGTCGCCGCGAATCGCATCCCGATTGGGTTTGCATGTGCCGATGCAGCCGGGCAAAGGCTACTCGATCACCTATTCGCGACCGTCGCTTTGCCCGCGCATCCCGCTGGTGTTGCACGAAGTGTCGGTGTGTGTGACCAGTTGGGAGTCGGGATTCCGGCTGGGCAGCACCATGGAATTTTCCGGCTACGACCGGCGTCTCAATCGCGCCCGGCTGGCGGCCCTCGAACGCGGCGCGGCGTTGTATCTGCGCGAACCGGCCGGCGCCGTCGTGGAAGACAAATGGTGGGGCTGGCGTCCCATGAGCGTGGATGAATTGCCCATCATCGGACCCAGTACGCGATGGTCGAACCTGATGCTGGCGACCGGCCACGGCATGATGGGCATGAGCATGTCCGCCGCCACCGGCGAACTGGTCGCCTCGCTGTGTGTCGGGCCTGCGCCAGTGCTCGATCCCACGCCGTACGCTCCGTCGCGGTTCCGTCTGTAGGGCGGATGTTTCGGTATTCGAAGCTTGCGTTTTCCCGATTCCCGTTCCAGTACCTGCGATGCGATGTTTTGCGTCATCATCCGTCAACATGTCATCGAGGAACTCTCCATGCGTCTGCTGCTTGCCCTGCTCATACCCTGGCTCCAGTTTTTCACCATCGGACGCCCTGGCGCCGGCATCGTTTGCCTGATCCTGCAATTGACCATCATCGGTTGGGCGCCGGCGGCCATCTGGTCGGTGTATGCGTTGAGCCAGTACAACACGGATCGCAAAATCGAGCGATTCATGGGTCACCGTTAATCCAGTTTGGCGGCACAAGCGGTAAGGTTGGGTCTGGCAACAGGGAGACCCAACCATGCCGTACACGCATGATCTGATTGTTCTGGGCGCCGGATCCGGCGGCCTCGCCACCGCCTTTCGCGCCGCCCGGCATGGTGCCAGCGTGGCCTTGCTGGGACCGGGGGCATTGGGTGGAACGTGTGTCAATGTCGGTTGCGTGCCGAAAAAGGCCATGTGGTTTGCCGCGCAAATGGCCGAGGCGCAGCAAATGGCGCGCGAATACGGTTTTGCCTTGAAGCCGGGAAGCCTGGATTGGCCGACTTTCGTCGCACGACGCCAGCATTACATCGACGGTATCCACGCCAGTTACCGCGAACAGATCAAGAAGGCGGGCATCGACTTTTTGCCCGTTTCGGGGCGCATCGTGGCGGCGCAAACGGTGGAGGCCAATGGTCACCGGTTGCATGCGCCGCATATCGTGCTGGCCACCGGCTCGCGTCCGCGCCAACTGGACATCCCCGGGTTTGACCTGGGCATCGATTCAGACGGCTTTTTCGCATTGCGCGCCCGCCCGTCGCGCGTCGCCATCGTCGGCGGCGGATACATTTCGGTGGAACTGGGCAGTGTGTTGCACGCCCTGGGCGCCGAAGTCGACATTCTCGCGCGAAGCCGTCTGCTGCACGGCTTCGATGCCGAAATGACCAGCGCGCTGGGCGAACTGATGCGCGAAAAAGGCATTGGCGTGCATTGCCAATATGACGTTACCGCGCTGCACCGCAAGCATGACGGCCTGCATGTGGCCTGCAAGCAAACCATCGACGACAAATCGTATGACCTGGTGCTGTGGGCCGTCGGGCGCGTGGCCAACAGCGAGCACCTCGGGCTGGACACCGTGGGTGTGGCTTGTCACGACGACGGCCATATCCAGACCGACGATTTTCAGAACACCACGGTGCCCGGCATCTATGCCGTCGGCGACGTCACTTCACGCCCGGCTCTGACGCCGGTCGCCATCGCGGCTGGCCGGCGGCTTGCCGACCGCCTGTTCGGCAATCAGCCCGATGCCCATCTAGATGGCGCCATCGTTCCCAGTGTGGTGTTCGCGCACCCGCCACTGGCCGGCGTCGGCTTCGACGAGACCACCGCGCTTGAGCGGTACGGCGACAGCGTGCGCTGCTACCGCAGCCGCTTCACTCCCATGCAACTGGCCTTGTCGGATGCGCCGCACAAGGCGCTGATGAAACTGGTCTGCGCTGGTGACGATGAACGCGTGATCGGTGCGCACATCCTCGGGCCGGGCGCCGACGAAATGATCCAGGGTTTTGCCGTGGCACTGAAGATGGGCGCGCGCAAGGTCGATTTCGACACCACCGTGGCCGTGCATCCAACGGCGGCCGAAGAGATGGTGACCATGACCTGAGCTTCGTTTGCGGGGCTGGACGGGCACGCTCGAAGCATGCCTTGCGGGTTGGTTGCCACTTGAGCGATTACACTGGGAGGCATGGACGTGTTTACTCTCGAACGCGGCACCGCGCCGCTCCTGGTCAGCCTGCCGCACGACGGCAGCGGCATTCCCGACGACATCGCCATGCGCATGTGCCCGCGTGCGCGAAAGTCGCCGGATACCGACTGGCACGTGGGCCGGCTGTACGCCTTCGCCCGTGAACTTGGCGCCAGCGTGCTGCGACCGCGTTGTTCGCGCTACGTGGTCGACCTCAATCGCCCGCCGGATGGCCATTCGTTGTATCCGGGGCGAGCCGGCACCGGGCTGGTGCCGGAAATGATGTTCGATGGCACGGCCATTTATCTGGACGGCCAGGCGCCCACCGTGGACGAAGTGGCCGCGCGCGTGGATGCCTGGTGGCGTCCGTATCATGACGCACTGGCCGCCGAGCTTGAGCGCCTGCATCGGGAGCATGGCCGCGTCGTGCTGTGGGAAGGTCATTCGATCCGGGCCGAGGTGCCGATGCTGTTCGAGGGCCGCCTGCCCGACCTGAACCTGGGTACCGCCGATGGCGCCAGCTGCGGCGCCGATCTGCAGTTCCGGCTTGCCGAGGTGCTGGCAGCGCAGGACGACTACAGCTTCGTGGTCAATGGCCGCTTCAAGGGCGGCCACATCACCCGCCACTATGGACGGCCGGATCGTGGCATCCAGGCGGTGCAACTGGAACTGGCCCAGCTCAACTACATGGACGAGGAAAGTTTTGAATATCTGCCCGATCGGGCAGCCCGCGTGCAGGCGTTGATTCGGCGTCTTCTGGTCGCCTGTCTGGCCTGATGCCGGGACGGGAACCGGCCGCCATATTGTGAAAAAAACCCCGTGCGCAAATGCCGGGGTTTTTTCGTGCCGTTTCAGTCGTTCGCCGGCAATGCCGCCACGCATTTGAGTTCGATGGCGATCGGCGTGGGCAGGGCGGTGATGGCCAGTGTGGTGCGGCAGGCGTCGATGCCTTTGAAATATTCGGCGTACAAGCGGTTGTAGGCCGCAAAATCGCGATCCATGTCGGTCAGGAACACGGTG
>DASSTF010000096.1:0-13605 GCA_035708045.1 Rhodanobacteraceae bacterium
GGCTGCGGAATCCCGTGCCCTGGATGGCTCGAAAATGCACGAAAACATCCGGGCCGCTTTCGCGGCTGATGAACCCGAAACCTTTGGCATCGTTGAACCACTTGACGGTGCCTACTTCACGATCCGACATGTCCCACTCCAAATTCACTAGACGGTGCAATCGCACCAACACCAGCCGCCCGCTCCCCGCGAAGCGGCCACACTGCCGGGCTTGCGGGAGACGCAATGAAACAACCCATCGGCCGAGGCCGTCGTGCCGGTTCTTGTCGTGATCCTGACAGGCGCAGCATTGCGCATCATAGCGCACTTTCCCTGTCCGGATTCATGAACCTGAACTGACTGGAAAACCCGCCTGGTTCAGGTTGCCTAAACCCTGAACGGAGCTACCCTGACGTGCCACCCCTTCACAAGGAAAACACATGAACCCGCGTCCTCGTCACCTGCTCATGTCGATCCTTCCGTTTGCCATGCTGGCCGCCGGCTGCGCTCAGCATGGCACGACCAAACCGGCAGCGCCTGCGTCTTCGGAAACATCCACGACCCATCAGGCAGTACCGTCCTCGACATCGAGCCAATCGTCCGCGGCCGCGCTTCCCGACAAGACCGGGATTCCGGCCTGCGACGATTACCTGGCCAGTTACAAGGGGTGCCACCGCGCCGCCGGCATCTACGCCCCGGACACCATCGACGAGCATTACCGGAAAATACGCGACACCCTGCTCAGGGAATCGCAGGATCCGTCCAAGCGTTCCGTGTTGGCCGCCCGCTGCGTGTCCATGACGAAGATGTTGAAGGATGCACTGCACGGCAAGTCCTGCGAACCGGCGCCTTCAGCCGGTGCTTCCACCGGCAGGCCTTGAGGCAACCCGCGCACAGGGGCTTCCGGCGCCATCAGGAAGCCCTGGTGCACAAGGCGGTACGCAGGATTTTCACGAAGTTTCGCGCACCCGACGACACCGTCACTTCCGGTGTCCCGTGCCAATGCGCACACTGGCTGATGGCCGCCGCCAGCGCATTCGCGAGATCGTCCGTTGCCGCCACGTCCGGTTCAAGCGAAATCGTCCTGACCTCGAACACGCCATCGCGCCGATGCGCCTTGGCATCCAGGCGCCCGACCAGACGGCCACGATGCAGCAGCGGCAGCACGAAGTAGCCGTGCCGGCGGCGATGGGCCGGCAGGTAGCATTCCAGCGTGTAGTCGAAACCGAACATCCCGCGCACCCGCGCGCGATCCCAGATCACCGGATCGAAGGGCGAGAGCACTGTGGTGTGCGTGGCGCGCAGACGCCCCGCCGCCGCGCGCCTGGCCAGTTCCGCATGGACGCGATGGATCCACGCCGGTTTGTCCCAGCCATGGACCCGCACCGGCAGGATCTCGCCGGCCCGGTGCAGGTCGTGCATTTCGTCCTGCGTGGCTTTGCCCAGCCGGAAATAATCGGCCACCCAGCGCGTCCGGGCGACGCCAAGCGCGCGTACCGACCGCGCCAGCATCTGCCGTCTGGCATCCGCGGCGTCGGCCGGCGCCGAACCGACGGCATGACGGGCCGTCACTTTTTCGGCCAGATCGTAGATGCGTTGGAAACGGTCCCGCCGCGCCACCATCAGTTCGCCCAGGGCAAACCAGGCCTCGAGCCAGCGCTTCTCGGGTTTCCAGTCCCACCATGTGCCCGCCGCTCGCCCGGCGCGGGTGAAATCCGACGAACGCACCGGGCCGTGTTCGCGCACCTGGTCGAGCAGGCGTTGCATGCTGTCGGCATGTTCGGCATGCATGCGTCGCGCCCGCCGCATGGCCCAGTGATTGTCGCGCAACGGCCGCGCCGCGCGGTGCAACGGATAATCCTCCGCCGTCACGAAGCAGGCCTCGTGGGCCCAGCATTCGGCGATGCGACCGTCTCCCAGCAAGTCGTCCAGCCATGCCGCCGGGTAGTCGCCCACACGCGAGAACAGCACCAGATACGGGCTGCGCGCCACCACGTGGATGGTGTCTATCTGCAGCATCTGCATGCGGGCAATGGCCTGTTCCAGCAATGTCCGCGAAGGCCGTCGGCGCGGTTTGTGCAGAAGGCCCTGTGCCGCCAGATGCAGCAGGCGCGCCTGCCCGTGGCTCAGCTCGACGAAGGGTGGGTTCATGCTGCAGTTGCCTGATCGAGAATGCACAGCATGCCATGACCGGCTCCGCGCCATGCCGCCCGTTCAGAGGAATCTAAGTCAGGCATGCCGATCCGATGGGATGCTAGGCACATCCTTATCCGCAAGGAGTCGATTCATGCCCATGAAAATCCTGATCCCCATGATGGTTTTCGTCGCTGGCGCGTTGTTGTCTTCGGGCACGGCGCTGGCGCAGACATTCACCCCGGTGGCGCCAGCGACGGCCGGCACCGCGGCGAATCCGGTCAACGACCACGGCAGCGTCACCTTCCATGCCGCAAACGGCTCCATCGTCACCATCAAGTCGCGTCAGCCGGCCAGCCGTCCCATGGCCCCGCCGCCGGCCTTCGCCAGCCTGGATACCAACGGCAACGGTTCGATAGACGCCAGCGAGGCAGCCGCCTACCCGCCACTGGCCAATGATTTCGGTTATGCCGACAGCAGCCACGACAAGGCCATTTCCAAATCCGAATACGCACGTTGGGTAAAACAACCCTGAGCATGCCACCATGTGCGCGCAAACCTGCATTTGAAAAGTCTTTTGTGGGGCAGTTCCGTATGGCTGCCCCGCCCTGTCCGGGAACGCGAACATGAAATACTGGGTGATTGCCGCAACCGTGGCGACCACTGCCATCTGGGCCGCAGGCGCAAGCGCGCAACAGGCACCACCCAATCCCAAGGCCTGCACGAGCATCACTTCCGATGCCCTGCGCCTTGCCTGCTACGACCGTGCGCTGGGACGCACGCCGCCGCCCGAAACCCGGGAGCATGAACACAATCTTTTCAATATCGACAAGCCGGTCCGGGTGCGCTCCGGCACAGCCACCGCCGTGGCCGGCGTTTCGCGGGCGCCATCGACCTCGCTGCTGGACAGCCGCTGGGAACTGTCGCCGGATTCCAAGTTGGGTACCTTCAACGTCCGCGGCTACAAACCGGTCTATCTGTTGCCGGTTTTCTACACGACCAACGTCAACAACACGCCGCATTCGCCTTCGCCCGATCACACCGCCGGCGCCTCGCAAAAGCTGGACAAGCTCGAAGCGATGTTCCAGATCAGCTTCAAGACCAAGGTGTGGCAAGGCGTGTTCGGCAACCGCGGCGATCTGTGGTTCGGTTATACCCAGACGTCGCACTGGCAGGTGTACAACGGCGGCATTTCACGCCCGTTCCGCGAGACCAACTACGAACCCGAAGCCATGCTGGTGTTCGACACCGACTACGACGTGCTCGGCTGGAAGGGGCGGCTGCTCGGCATCGGCGTGAACCACCAGTCCAACGGTCGCAGCAATCCGCTGTCGCGCAGCTGGAACCGCATCATTGCCGACATCGGCTTCGAACGTCCGGGCTGGACGATCATGTTCCGGCCATGGATCCGCATCAACGAGACCCGCCGCCACGACGACAACCCGGACATCGAGGACTACATGGGCCGCGGCTCCGTACAGATCGTGCACGAGGCCGGCGGCAACGAATTCAGCCTGCTGTTGCGCCATTCGCTGCGCAACGGCGAGCGCTCGCACGGGGCGATGCGGTTTACCTGGGCATTCCCCATCCACGCCAAGTTGCGCGGTTACGTGCAGCTGTTTCGCGGCTATGGCGAAAGCCTGATCGATTACAACCACCGCGCCACGTATGTGGGCATGGGTGTTTCGTTATTGGGGTGGTACTGAACGGAGAATCGCCTGCAGGATACGCCCCTACTGATGGCGGTGCTGGCTGACACGCTTGTGCGTTTCGGGCCACAACGCCTCGCTGAGGTTGTAGGCGGCGTTGACCAGCGCGATGTGCGAAAACGCCTGCGGGAAGTTGCCTACCTGGCGCTTCGCCTTGACGTCGTACTCTTCCGACAGCAAACCGACGTCATTGCGCAGGGTCAGCAGCCGTTCGAACAGGGTGCGCGCCTCGTCCAGCCGTCCCTGCATGGTCATGCAATCGACCAGCCAGAAACTGCAGGCCAGAAAGACGCCTTCGTCGCCACACAACCCGTCCACGGACGTGGTGGTGTCGTAGCGCCGCACGAAGCCGCTTGAAGTGAGCTGCTTTTCGATGGCGTCGATGGTGCCGCGCACGCGCTCGTCGTCGATCGGCAGAAAGCCGATCAGCGGGATGTGCAGCAGGCTGGCATCCAGCTCGGTTTCGGCGCCGTAATACTGCATGAAGCTGCCCATCCTGGGGTTGAAAGCCTGCTTGCAGACATCCTCGTGTACCTGTCTGCGAACCTCGCGCCAATGATCCATGGGGCCGTTGAGGTCGAACTCTTCGGCGCTGTGGATCAGTCGGTCGAACGCCACCCACACCATCACTTTCGAATAGGTGAAGTGGCGGCGCGGGCCGCGAATTTCCCAGATGCCTTCATCGGGCTCCCGCCAGATCGACTCCAGGTGCTCGGCCAGCATGCATTGCAGGCTCCAGCCCGCCTTTTCGGCGCCGAGGCCATGACGGCGGCCGTGATACAGGGCATCCATCACCTCGCCATACACGTCCAGTTGCAACTGGTCGCTGGCGGCGTTGCCGATGCGTACCGGCACGCTGGATTCATAACCCGGCAACCACGGCAACTCGTACTCGCTGAGGCGGCGCTCGCCGCCCAGTCCGTACATGATGCGCAATTGCTTCGGATCGCCGGCCACGGCGCGCAGCAGCCATTTGCGCCAGGCGCCGGCTTCCTCGGTATAGCCGGCTTCAATCAGTGCTGTCAGGGTCAACGTGGCGTCACGCAGCCAGCAGTAGCGATAATCCCAGTTGCGCGAGCCGCCCAACTGCTCGGGCAGCGAGGTCGTGCCGGCGGCGACGATGCCGCCCGTGTCGCGATGGGTCAACGCCTTCAGCGTGACCAGCGAACGCTTGACCGCATCCGTCCAGGGGCCGGCCTCGCGGCAGTGCCCCGACCAGGCTTCGCCTTCGCGGACGTTCCGGTCGATCAACGCGGCCACGTCGGGCGAAGGCGGCGCCTTCTTCCACGACGGCACCCAGGTCATGGCGAACGGCACCTTGTCGCCCGGCCCCACGGTGAAATCGGCCCGGGTGGTGAGATCTTTGCCGTACAGCTCGACAGGTGTGGCCAGCACCACCCGGTCGGGCCCGGCCACCGCCTGCAGGCGCTTGCCGTCGGCGCGCGTCACCCACGGGATCACGCGGCCATAGCCGAAGCGCAAGCACAGCCGCATGTGCATGGGTACCTGGCCTTCGATGCCCTCGACGAGACGCAGCACGTCAACCTTTTCGTCGGCATGTGCATGCATGCAGTCGATGACCTTTACCCGACCCTGCGCACACCGGAACTCGGTTTCGAGCACCAGTGTGCCGTCGCGGTAATGCCGTTCGCTTTGCGCATCGGCATCTTTCGGGGCGATTTGCCAGTGGCCGTTGCCCGGGTCTCCCAGCAAGGCGGCAAAGCAGGCATCGGAATCGAACCTGGGCAGACACAACCAGTCGATGGATGCGTCGCGGCAGACCAGGGCCATGGTTTCGGCATTGCCGATGACGGCGTAATCCTCGATGCGTGCCATGCGCGTACCTCCTGTGGGGGAATCAGTGCTGATGACCACCTGCGCCGTGCACGTGGCCGTGCGTGAGTTCGTCTTCGGTCGCCTCGCGCACTTCGGTCACTTCGATGTCGAAGTGCAAGGTCTGGCCGGCCAGCGGATGGTTGGCGTCCACACGGACTTCGTCGCCATCCACCGCGGTCACGGTGACCAGCGTTGCGCCCTGCGGCCCGTTGCCCTGGAACTGCATCCCGGGCTTGACCTCCGGCACGCCCTGGAAGGCGCTCATGGGAACGGTCTGGATCAATTCCTCGTGGCGCGGGCCGTAGCCTTCCTGCGGCTCGACGTCCACCTTGAAGGTGTCGCCTTCCCGACGGCCGGCCATGGCCTTCTCCAGGCCCGGCACAATGTTGCCGGCGCCGTGCAGGTAGGCCAGCGGCTCGCGGTCGCGCGAGCTGTCGATGACGTCGCCGCCGTCATTGGTCAGCGTGTAATGGAAGGAAGCGACGTTGCGATCTGCAATCTGCATGAAAAACATTTCCGAAATAGCGTGAATGTCGCCGGCACGGATACCGGCATGAGCCTACAGGCTAGGCGGGCGCGGCATGGGATGCAAACCGGGGCATCGGTATCATGTCGGTTCATTTTTCCGGGAACCCTCCACGCATGCTGTCGCGCCTGTTCGACGACTGGCGCCATCGCCCCACGCACCGACGGGTCTGGGCGCTGGCCACGCCCATGATCGTGTCCAGCATGAGTGTGCCCCTGGTCGCACTGGTCGACAGCACGGTGGCCGGCCATCTGGCGCATCCCGGACAACTGGCCGCCGTGGCCGTGGGCAGCGCGGTGTTCACCATGCTGGTCTGGATTTGCGGATTCCTGCGCATGGGCACCACCGGTTTTGCCGCCCAGGCCAACGGTCGGAACGACGGCAACGTGCTGCGCCGGGTGCTGCTGCAGTCGCTGTTCCTCGGCGGGCTGATGGCGTCGGGCATGCTGGTGTTGATGTGGCCCCTGCTGCCATACGTGCTGGCGATGATGAAACCGTCGGCGACACTGGACGCGCTGACGCTCGGTTACCTCCACCTGCGCCTGCTGGCGCTGCCGGCGGCACTGGCCAATTACGCACTGACCGGCTGGCTGCTGGGCGTCCAGAATGCGCGTTCGGCGCTGGGGGTGCTGCTGGTCACCAATCTGGTCAACATCGTGCTGAACCTGCTGTTCGTGTTCGGCTTCGGTTGGGCGGTCGACGGCATCGCCCTGGCCTCGGTGATCGGCGCGTGGTGCGGCACGCTGTATGGCCTGGCGTGCGTGAAGCGCGAGTTGGCGCGGCATGCCGGCCGCATGGATTGGAGCAGCCTGCGCGGCTGGCGGCACTGGCGTCCGCTGCTGGTCGTCAATCGCGACATCTTCCTGCGCAGCCTGGCCTTGCAGGGCGTATTTTTCGCCCTGGCCGTGCTGGGCACCCGCCTGGGCAGCGACGTGGTGGCGGCGAACGCCCTGCTGCTGAACGGATTGATGCTGGTCTCGTTTGCGCTGGACGGTCTGGCCAATGCGGTGGAGGCCATGGGCGGACACGCGATCGGCGCGGGCGACGGGCTCGCGCTACGGCGTACGCTCATCGTGGCCGGTGGCTGGTCGCTCCTTGGCAGCGTGGGTTTCGCCGCGGCGTTCTGGCTGGGCGGGCATCTTTTCGTCGATGCGCAGACCAACATGGCCAGCGTTCGCGCCATCGCTTATGTCAGCCTGCCCTGGCTCGCCGTATTGCCTCTGGCGGCGGTGTGGAGCTATCTGCTGGACGGCCTTTTCATCGGCGCCACGCGCGCCCGCGAAATGCGCGACAGCATGCTGGCCGGCGCCGTCGGCTTCGGCCTGCTGGCATGGTGGCTGCGGCCGTTCGGCAACCAGGGGCTGTGGCTGGCTTTTCTGGGGTTCATGGTCGTACGCGCTGCCGGCATGGCCTGGCTGGCATGGCGCATCCGGCGTCGACATGGTTGGGTGCGGGTTCACGACATTCAGGATGTCGTGAAGATTCGCTGATACTGTTTGCGCATGAATGCAAGCTCCCGGCACCGTCTCGCCCTTTCCGCCTTCCTGATTCCCGCGATCTGCCTGCTTTCCGCCTGCGCCAGTACGCCCGCGGTCAAGCCCATACCTTCCACCCGTTCCGCCACGCCCACCTCATCGGCCACGACAACGGTGCCGACGACTCCTGCGACTCCTGCGGCTCCTGCGACGCCAACGACGACATCGTCGACAGCGTCGACAGCGGTAGCCCCGGCGGCACCCATGCTCCCGGTGGCCGGCCCGCTGGCGGATCGCATCGATGCCTTCATCGCGCAACCACGGTTTGCCTCGGCGCAGTGGGGCATCAGCGTGGTGTCGCTGGACACCGGCCGCGTGCTGTACGCGCACCGCGCCGGCAAACTGGCCATTCCGGCATCCAACACCAAGCTCTATACCGCGGCACTGGCGCTTTCCATGCTGGGCGGCGACTACCGCATCCGCACGTCGCTGTATGCCTCGGCGGCGCCACGCAACGGTGTCATCAATGGCGATCTCATTCTCTATGGCCGCGGCGATCCCACCCTCGGCAGCGCCGACGACACCAACACGCCGACGGACTGGGCCGACCAGATGGCCGCTGCCCTGGCCAACCGCGGCGTGACCCGTGTCCGCGGCGCCCTGATCGCCGACGACACTTTTTTCACCGGCCCGTCCATCGCGCCGGGCTGGGAAGCCCGTGACCTGCAGAGCTGGTTCGTACCGCCGGCATCGGCGCTGACGGTGCAGGGCAACATGTTCATGCTGCACGTCGAGCCGGACGGCGGCCTGTGCTGCAACATCTACACCACGCCCGCCATGCCTGGCATCCGGCTCGTCAACCTGACCCAGACCGACCCCGCCGCCAGCTACGGGGATCTGGGCGTCTATCGCCCACCCGGATCGCGCCAGTTGTACATCTACGGCGCGATGCGCCCGTATGCCAAAGCCCGTCAATTCGCGCTGTCGGCCCCCGATCCGGCGCTGATGGCCGGCGAACGGCTGGAAGAGGCGCTGGTTCGCCACGGCATCCGCGTGGACGGCGGCGTGCGCGCCCTGCATTGGCCGCGACGCGACGACGCCATCGGTGCGCCCGGTACCGTGGAGATCGCCGACGCCAGCTCGCCGCCGCTAGCCGACATCGTGCACCACACCCTGAAGCACTCCGACAACCTGTACGCGCAATTGCTGCTGCTGCAATCCGGCGTCCACTTCGCGCAAGGCGGCAACTGCGACGATCGCACCGTCGCACCGCGCACCACCGATGGCTGGGCCCTGTGCGCCATGCGCGACATGCTCAGACGCATCGGGATCAATCGGTATCAGGTGCGTCTCGAGGAAGGCAGCGGCCTGTCGCGCAAGGATCTGGTGACGCCGCGCGCCACCACCCGACTGCTGGCCTGGGCCGCCCGCCAGCCCTTCGCCGCTGCCTATCGCGACGCCCTGCCCATCGCCGGCGTCGACGGCACGCTCCAATGGCGCATGCGCAACACGGCAGCCGCCGGCAACATCCAGGCCAAGACCGGCACCCTGCGTTACAGCTACACCCTGTCGGGCTACGTCACCACCGCCGCCGGAAAACACCTGGCGTTTTCCCTGATGCTGGAAGACTACGCCCGTCCCACCACGGACAAGGAGCAACGCATCGACCCGTCACCGCAGCGGGATCTGGACGCCATCGCCGCCATGCTGGCCAACGACGACAACCCTTAGATTCCAGACAAAAAAATGCCGGACGGAAACCCCGCCCGGCATTTCTTGTTCGCTTGACCGAAGCAGGGCTTCAGGCAGCGCGCACCTGGTCGGCCTGGGGGCCTTTCTGGCCGTCGACGACCACGAAGGTGACCTGCTGGCCTTCGGCCAGGGTGCGAAAACCCGTGCCTTCGATGGAACGGAAGTGCACGAACAAATCCGGCCCGTTGGCCTGGGTGATGAAACCGAAGCCCTTGGCTTCGTTGAACCATTTGACGGTCCCGGTTTGGCGATCCGACATCTCTGGAGTCCTCAAAAAATGAAAAATACCGCGACGCAGGACATCCACGTCGGGACTGGGATTGCAAGGAACAGGCAGGTGGATGAAGCGGATCTAGGTGGAACCTTGAACTGCTGCATCAGGCCACAATGCACGGCGACCAGGCAAGCACAGGTGGTGCATTGTACAGGCATTTTCAGGCGTGCATCACAACCCCTGCACAAAATCATTCAACTGCCGTTGTCCAATACCCGGCACATTTCAAAATTGCGGGTGCATCACCCGACCGAGAAACCACCCCGCCACCCCCGGATTGACCGCCAGCGTGAACAGCACGCCGTAGGCGGCGCCCCACAAATGAGCGCTGTGGTTGATGTTGTCCCGCCCCCGGCGATCCATGTAAATGCTGTAGCCGACGTAGACGATGGCATAGATCACGGCCGGCACCGGAACGACGAACACGATGATCAACGCCCACGGCTGCAGCAGGATGAAGGCGAACAGCACCGCCGACACCGCGCCGGAAGCGCCAAGGCTGACGTAATCGCTCTGATTGCGATGGCGCAGGTAGCTGGGCAGGATCGACACCAATACGCCGCCCAGGTAGAACAGCACATATCCCGCCGCGCCGATCTGGAGACTGAAAAACTGCTCCATCAGCCGGCCGAAAAAGAACAGCGTGATCATGTTGAACAGCAGATGCTGCAGGTCGGCATGCACGAAACCCGACGTCAGCAGCCGCCAGTACTCATGCCGCCGCGTGACGCCCGGCGGCCACAGCACCAGCTTGTGCCACAGCGGCGGGCGCTTGAAGGCCATGAACGACACCACGCAGGTGACGGCGATGATCGACAGGGTGACAGGCATGGGCATGATCCGGTGCAAACGGCGACTGTAGCAGGGTTCCCGCGACAGCCATCATCCCATACCACCGTTCGCCCTGAGCGCAGCTTGCCATTGGCAAGCGAAGTCGCAGGGTCGCCCGAACAGCCCTTCGACTTCGGCCCTTTGGGCCTACGCTCAAGGCGAACGGAAATCTTCCATCGAAGCGCGAGGTTGATCGAAAGACTTCCCATGAACTCATGCCATCTGTTCATGCCCCGCCCGCGCCTATAACGGTTATCATGCACGCCCGGCTTGAAGCTCTCGCACTTCCCTCCCCTCCCCCGGATCGCTTCATGTTCCCCCTTCGCTATCTGCAGCTGGACGTTTTCCCCGCCAGCACCGGCGGCGGCAATCCGCTGGGTGTCGTGTTTGGCGCCGCGCACTGGAACGGTGCGCAAATGCAGCAATTCGCCGCCTGGACGCAACTGGTGGAAACCACCTTCGTGCTGCCGCCGCAGGCAGCCCAGGCCGACTACCGGTTGCGCATCTTCACCCCGCACAAGGAAATTCCGTTCGCCGGCCATCCCAGCATCGGCAGCGCCCATGCCGTCCTGCAGACCGGATGGACACGGGCACGGCAAGGCATGCTGTGGCAAGAGTGCGGCGCCGGCGTGCTGCCCATTCGCGTCCACGACACCCCGTCCGCCGCGCGCGAATTGCTCATCCGCACGCCAGCGACAAGGATCCTGCGCGAGCACCAGGAAGCGCACGCCGCCCTGGTGCCGGTGCTGGGCGAAACAGCGCTCGGCGCACTCGGCAGCGCGCTTGTCGAAGGCGGCCGACGCTGGTGGTTGAGCGAGTTTGCCAACGAGGCGCAACTGCGCGCCTGGCAGCCGGATCATGCGACGCTGGCGCAGCTCGCCGAAACCAGCCAAAGCATGGGACTGTGCGCCTTCGCCCGCAGCGAGAGTGCGGACTACGAACTGGCCGTTCGTGCCTTCCCGGCCGGCGCCGGCATCATCGAGGATCCGGCCTCCGGTGCGGCCAACGGGCTGATCGCCGCCTTCATCGCCATGCGTGAACCGCACGGCCCGCTGGCGCGCGGGTACCGCGTCAGCCAGGGACGCGAAATCGGTCACGACGCGCGACTGATTCTGCACGTGGATGAGCGGGACGACGTGTGGGTCGGCGGACACAGCCGCATCGTCATCGACGGCCAGCTCAACTGGACTTCCGAAGTCGCCCTTGCACGCACCATGCCATCGGTCCGCGCCGTGGCGGGATGAGACAGCCTCAAGTCAGCCTTGGCAAGGGCAAATGACGCAAAATAAGGCTCCGATTTCCCGCGCGAGACTTGCCATGCATCGCAGATGGATCACGTTGTCGATATGTGCACTGGTCTTGACCGGATGCCAGACGCAAGGCGGCCTGCGCTCACCGGCCCCCGCACCGGCTCCTGCAAGCAGTTCCGGCACGGTCCCGTCGCCACCGACGACACCATCCGAAGCCGCGCCGGCACCCTCGCCCTGGGCGGCGGCGCGTGCCCGGGGCATGATCTTCCGCGCCGTCGGGCATCAACCGGACTGGAGCGTGGAAGTCCAGAAAACCCGTGCTCCCACGCTGTTCATCGTGCTGGACGACAGCCAGCGCCACATGCAGGTTCCCCAGGCGCAAACCTTCAGCGATCCGAAAACGGGAACCGTCGGCTTCCGCGGCAGTGCCGAGGACGGTACTCCCGTGGAACTGACCATCCAGCGCGGCCAGTGCCAGAACAACATGAGCGGCGAAAAACTGGCTGCATCGGCGCAACTGGATGTGGGTGCGCGCCAGTACAAGGGTTGCGGCCGCTTCCTGTTCCAGTAGTCCCACAAAAGACGACACCCGGAGCGGTTGCCGCTCCGGGTGTCTCGTGATCGCTTGCTGGCGCGCAGCGTCAGCTGTTGGCGGCGCCGGCAAAATCGATGACCAGCGACACGCGGCGGTTGAGCTCGCCGGAAGGCCCCGAGGCGCCCGGCTTCACCTGGCGATCCTTCGACTCGCCATAGCTGACCGCGCGCACCTGGCTGGCGGACATGCCATCCTGGTTGACCAGGTAGTCACGCACGGCTTCCGCACGCTCCTTGCCCAGACGCTTGTTGTAGGAGACCGAGCCGGCCGGATCGGTGAAACCCTCGACCGTCACCAGCGCATCGGAATGATGCTGCTTCATCACCTTGGCGAATTCGTCGAGCATGGCCTTGTCCTTGTCCTGAAGATCGGCCTTGTTGAAAGCGAAATGCGCCACCGTGTCCACGCGGATGCGGCCCTGCATGGCCGTGATCTGCGCATCGTAATTGGCAAAATGCTGCTTCATGTCCTGCGACAGCGAATCGATCTGCTGTTGCAGGTTCTGGTCCGTGTTCTGCAGCTTGGCGATGGCAGCGTTGAACTCGCTGCGCTTGACGTAGTTGGAACAGCCGGCGAATGCCACCATGGCTGTCATGCCGACGGCAAGACAAAGGGTACGGTACATCGTGCTGGGCATGCAGCATCTCCTCGAAATGGTATGTCGCGAGTACGGCAGCGCACGTACTGACACGGCACTAACAAGTCATCACGCTGCATCGCTCACCCTAGCGCAAACGGCCCCGTTCAGGTTCCAGCGGCGCGCATGTGGTTCCGATCGCATTCAGCTTCAGTCGACACTTTTGGGAACGACCGAAAAGACATCCCCCATTCGTGACGCGCTTCACGGCGCAAGCCAGGAACAAGGACGGGTCAGCTGCGGTAATCCTGGTAGGACTTTTCCTCGACCAAAGTCGAACCCAGTCTGGTGTTGATCTTCTGCTTGACGGCGGCACGCTCGTCATTGCGCACGTACACCGAACGCGCCAGACGAATGAATTCTTCGTCGAAAGCCTGGGCCTTCTCCTTGAGGCGGATGCGATCCTCGATATCCCACAAGGCTTCATTGACGGCTTTCAGCTCGGCGCGTTCGTTGTCGATATCCGTATGCGATGCCTCGTGCACACGCCAGGTCGCCTCCAGCAGATCCAGTTCGCGGCGCACGTTGGCCACCTTGGCCGCGTCATCGATGCGCTCGGCCTTGATTTCCAGGATGGTGATCTTGTCGATCAGTTCGCCGAAGGATAC
>DASSTF010000097.1:0-17333 GCA_035708045.1 Rhodanobacteraceae bacterium
CAGGATTGAGGCCCACCATCTGCCCGTCACATGGGCTTTCTGCTAGCGTAGGGAAGTTCTGGTTGAATGACCGCATGCTTGAATCGGACGAGTAGGGCGGGCATTGCCCGCCATGGAAGCATCATGGAAACGCCGGCCATATTCGGCGGGCAGTGCCCGCCCTACCGGTTTCAACAAGATTTACCGCGAAAACTGCACGATCAAGGAGACCGGCCCCGTGCCGACCACCGCTCGCCACCCCCTGGGTCACCGCGCTCTGGCATGGGCCATCGCTGCCGCCATGGCCGGCGCCTTCGCCCCGACGCCGGCTGCCGCACAACAGGCACAGTTGCCGGCCCACGCGCCGACGCATGACGACTCCGGTTTCACCCCCTGTCCGCTGGGCACCTTCAATTGCCCCGACCGGCCGGTCAGCTATGCCCTGTGCCGACCCAATGCCCTGCTCGAGTTCTATCAGCCGGGCCTGCCCGAGGACAGTCTGGGCCGCGAGAGCGCCTCGACCTACATCGACGCCGAGCACGTGGACGCCTCCAACCGCAGCCTGTACCGCCTGAACGGCAACGTCACGCTCCGCCGCTACGACCAGCTCCTGAACGCCGAGCAACTCAACTACAACGACGTCACCACGGCCTACGACGCCCGCGGCAACGTGACTTATCAGGACAGCGCCGAACTGCTGGCGGCCTCGCGCATCCACGGCACCACCAGGCCCGATTACGCCATCGCCGACCACGTGCAGTACCAGATGCTGAGCTCGCACGGCAACGGCACCGCCGCGCAGGCCGAGCTGATCGATCCGCAACACAGCCGCTTCAGCCAGGCCACCTACTCCACCTGCGATCCCGGGCACCGGGTGTGGGAATTCAGCGCCAAGAAGATCACCACCAACAAGGTCACCGGGGTCGGCGTGGCGCATGACGCCACCATGCGTTTGGGCAACGTGCCGTTCCTGTACCTGCCGTACTTCAGTTTCCCCATCGACAACCGGCGCAAGAGCGGCTTTCTGTACCCGACGTTTGCCAACAACGGCAATTCGGGTTTCATGTTCAGCATTCCCTACTATCTGAACCTCGCGCCCAACTACGACGCGACGCTGACGCCGCAGCTGTACACCGAGCGCGGCCTGATGCTGGGCGGGCAGTTCCGCTACCTGTTCGGCAGCAGCCGCGGTCAACTGGACTTCGACTATCTGCCCAACGACCAGCGCGCCGGCAGCGATCACCTGAACCGCGAGCGCGACATCGAGGATGGCGCCGACCGCTACCTGATCCGTTTCAGCGATCGCACCGGCCTCGGCCAGCACTGGAACTTTTCCACGTCGATCAAGCAGGCGTCGGACAAGTATTACTTCCAGGATTTCGAATCCGATCTCAAGGGTTACACCACGCCTTCGTCGCTGGCTTCCAATGCCTACATCCGCGGCTCCGGCGACTGGTGGAGCGCCTCGTTGGGCGTCGACCGCTATCAGAACATCGACCCCATCCTTTCCGACAGCAGCCTGCAGTACCGGCGCTGGCCGCGCACCACCTTCGACCTCGACATCCCGCTCTCGCGCACGCTGGAATTCGGCATGGACAACGAGGCCGTGGCCTTCCGCAAGGACAACGTCGTCGAAGGCAACCGCGTGGATCTGTATCCGTATCTGGAAGCCAACTACCAGGGCGCCGCCTGGTACGTGCGCCCGCGCGTCGCCTGGCGTTACACCGCCTACGAGCTGATCAACGACCCGGCCCACTACGGCTACACCGACAACCACCCCTCGCGCAGCTTGCCGATCACCAGCATCGACAGCGGCCTGATCTTCGAACGCGACACCTCGTTGTTCGGCGACCACTACACGCAGACACTGGAGCCGCGCCTGTACTACCTGTACGTGCCCTATCGTGACCAGAGCGATCTACCCACCTTCGACAGCCGCGAAATGACCTTCGCCTACTGGCAGCTGTTCACGCCCAACCGCTTTTCCGGCGCCGACCGCCAGATGGACGCCAACAACCTGACCGCGGCCGTCACCACGCGCCTGCTGGACGATGGCGGCGTGGAGAAGGCGTCCTTCAGCTTCGGCCAGATCCACTATTTTTCGCCGCAGAAAGTGCAACTGGGCCGCCACACCCCGCCGACCGATTTCGACGGCTCCGACTACGTGGCGCAGATGAGCCTGAGCCTCAGCCAGGCATGGCGCCTGAACAGCGTCTACCAATGGGATCCGAACCACCGCCGCACCGACGTCGGCACGCTGCAGGTTCAGCGCCGCCTGGGTTTCGACGGCGTGCTCAACTTTTCCTACCGCTACCGCGTCAATTTCATGGAACAGTTCGACGCCTCGGCGGCCATTCCCGTCAGCGAGAACTGGCGGCTGCTGGCCCGCTGGAACGTCGCCCTGCGCCGTCGTCAGACGCACTGGGAGCGCGGCCAGCCCAAGACCCTGGCGGCCCTGCTCGGCCTGGAATACCAGAACTGCTGCATCGCGGTGCGCCTGATCGGCCGGCATTACGTGCGCAACGTCCACGGCGACACCGACAATGCCGTCATGTTCCAGATCCAGTTCAAGGGCCTGGGCAGCTTCAGTCCGCAGACGGAAGACTTCCTGCACCATGCTATTCTTGGCTATCAATGAGTGCCGAACCGGAACCGCATGACGCCCTCCCGGGTGGAACATGCGCCGGTTCAGGCTGTCTCATGATGCTGCCCGATTATCCAGCGGCCGCCCGACGGCGGTCCTGACACCCACCAGGTTTCTCGCCGATGAAGCAGATTTCCGCCCCTTTCGTGTTTTTGCTGGCCGTGTTGCTGACGCCGCTGGCCCACGCGCAATTCCTGCCCGGGGCGCAACCCGGCGGCGCCAAGAGCAACCAGCCGGCGATGATCGACCGCATCGTCGCGGTCGCCGAGGACGACATCATCCTGCAAAGCGACCTGGATCAGGCCATGCAGTCGGTCAAGCAGCAATACGCATCGAACCCGCAGCAACTGCCGCCGGACGACGTGCTGGAACGCCAGGTGCTCAACCGCCTGATCCTGATGAAGCTGCAGGTGCAGCACGCCCAGGAACAGGGTATCCGCGTCTCCCAGAATGACGTCAGCAATGCCATTGCCAACGTCGCCGCCAACAACCGGATGAGCCCCGACCAGCTGCGCCAGCGGATCGTCCAGAGCGGTGGCAGCTTCGCCGCCTTCCAGCAAAACCTGGCTGACCAAATCCTGGTGCAGAAACTGCGCAACCAGGTCGTGCAAAGCAAGGTGCAGGTCACCGACGCCGAGGTCGACAACCTGCTCAAGAACCCTTCGTTCAGCATGGGCAAGGTGCACCTGGCGCATATCGAAATCCTGATTCCCTCCGGCGCCAGTCCCTCGGACATCGCCGCCGCCAAGGCCAAGGCCGAACAGGCGGAACAGGCCATCCACGGCGGCATGGACTTCAACGCCGCCGCCATCCGCTATTCCGGGTCCCAGGATGCGCTCAACGGCGGCGACCTGGGCTGGCGCAGCATGAACGAAATTCCGCAGGCCTTCGCCGACCTGGTGTCCAGGATGCAGCCCGGCGAGGTCACGCCTCCGCTGCGCGGCCCCAGCGGCTTTCACATCATCAAGCTGGTGGATCGGCAGAAGGGTGACCGCGACGTGGTTACCGAGTACCACGCGCGCCAGATACTGATCAAACCGAGCGAACTGGTCAGCGCCCAGCAGGCGCAGCAGAAGGCCGAGGACCTGTACAAGCAGATCACCGAGAAGCACAAGGATTTCGCCGATCTGGCCAAGAAGAACTCCGATGACGACACCTCGGCCAATATCGGCGGCGACCTGGGCTGGTTCCAGCTGCAGGAACACGGGCCGGCTGTCGCCAAGGTGATCAAATCGCTGAAGAAGGGCGAGGTGTCCAAGCCGTTCCAGACCCGCGTGGGCTGGGACATCGTCAAGCTGGAAGGCATCCGCCAGAGCGACATCACCGACGAGATGCGCCGCCAGCGCGCGCGTCAGGCCATCGGCAACCGCAAGGCCGAGCAGGCCTATGATGATTTCCTGCGCCAGTTGCGTTCCAGCTCCTACGTCGACATCCGCATTCCGTCCCTGCGCGATCCGTCCAAGCAGGATAAAAACCATTCGTGAGCAAGCGGCCATCCGACGCCCTGCCGCGGCTGGCGTTGACCGCCGGCGAGCCGGCCGGCGTCGGCCCCGAACTGCTGGTCAAACTGGCGGCCACACCGTTGGCCGCCGATCTGGTCGCCATCACCGATCGCGACCTTCTCGCGCGTGCGGCCAAACGTTGCGGCGTTTCGCCGAGGGTTGAGGACGATGACGGCCAACCCCGGCACCTGCGCGCCGCCGGCAGCCTGCGCCTGATCCACGTACCCCTGCGCGCCGAGGAAACACCCGGCGAACCGGATCCGCGCAACGCCTTCCACGTGCTCAACATGCTCGCGCGCGCCGCCGACGGCTGCCTGGCCGGGAGCTTCGACGCCATGGTCACCGCGCCGGTGCAGAAATCGGTCATCAACGCCGCCGGCGAATCCTTCAGCGGCCACACCGAATTTCTCGCCGAACGCGCCGGCTGCGAGGTGGTGATGATGCTGGCCAGCGACACCCTGCGCGTGACACTCGCCACCACCCACCTGCCTCTCGCCGACGTACCGGCGGCGATCACCACCGAACGTCTTCATCGCACCCTGCGCATCGTGCACGCCGACCTCGAACGACGCTTCGGTCTGGCCGAGCCGCGCATCGCCGTGCTCGGCCTCAATCCGCACGCCGGCGAAGGCGGCTATCTGGGGCGCGAGGAAATCGACATCATCGCGCCCGCCATGGAAACCCTTCGCGCTGAAGGCATGCACCTCGTCGGCCCGCTGCCCGCCGACACCGCCTTCGTGCCGGCCCAGCGCGCGCGTTACGACGCCGTGCTGGCGATGTACCACGACCAGGCCCTGCCGGTGCTGAAAAGCGAGGCTTTCGAGCGCACCGTCAACGTCACGCTGGGGCTGCCCTTCATCCGCACCTCGGTCGATCACGGCACCGCGCTGGATCTGGCGGGGACGGGGAAGGCGGATGCATCGAGCCTGATGGCGGCGGCGCAACTGGCGATGGTCTTGGCCGAGGGCCAAGGGATGAGGGACGAGTAGCGAGGGCGCAGATGCAAGCACATCCCAAGAAACATTTCGGCCAGCATTTTCTGCGCGAGCGCCATTACATCGACCGCATCATCGCGGCGCTGGCGCCGCGTGATGGCGACCGCATCGTGGAGATCGGGCCCGGCGAAGGCGCGTTGACCCTGCCGCTGCTGCGCAAGACCGGCCAGCTGACCGCCATCGAGCTGGATACCGACCTGATTCCGCGTCTCGAACAGGCTGCCGCGTCCATCGGCCAGCTCGACATCATCCAGCGCGACGTTCTCCAGGCCGATTTCACGGCGCTGGCCGCCGGCGGCAAGCTGCGTCTGGTCGGCAACCTGCCCTACTACATATCCAGCCCCATCCTGTTCCACTGCGTGGCCCATGCCGACGTCATCACCGACATGCATTTCATGCTGCAGAAGGAAGTCGTCATGCGCATGGCGGCAGCGCCCGGCAGCAAGATCTACGGCCGGCTCAGCGTGATGCTGCAACTGGCCTGCCGTGTCGACCCGCTGTTCGACGTGCCGCCCGGCGCCTTCAATCCGCCGCCCAAGGTGGATTCGGCCGTGGTGCGGTTGACGCCACTGCCGCCCGAACAGCGCCCCGAAGTGGACGGCGGCTGCCTGGACGCCGTGGTCAAGGCGGCTTTCGGCCAACGCCGCAAGACCTTGTCCAACGCGCTGCGCCAGTTGCTCGACGCCGACGCCCTGCGCGAGGCCGGTATCGATCCACGTGCCCGCGCCGAAACGCTGCCGCCACAGGATTTCGTCCGTCTGGCCCGCACGCTGGCCGCGCGCCGGCTTGCCTGACACGTCACGACTGCCGGACAATCACGTCATGGACGACGACAAGCCCTACATGTTCGACATTCAAGTGGAAACCCGCTTCGTGCCGCAGCAATCGCGGCCCGGCGACAACCGCTTCGTGTTCGCCTACACCATCACCCTGCGCAATACCGGACAGATGCCGGCGCAACTGTTGTCGCGCCGCTGGATCATTTCCGACGCCAACGGCAAGGTGGAGGAAGTGCAAGGCGACGGCGTCGTCGGCGAACAGCCATGGATGCGCCCGGGCGAGGACTACCAGTACACCTCCGGCGCCGTTCTGGAAACGCCGGTCGGCGTCATGCAAGGCAGCTACCGGATGCTGGCCGACGACGGCACCCATTTCGAGGCGCCCATTCCGCGCTTCACGCTGGCCATTCCAAGGACGCTGCATTGAACCGGCCGATGCATCGCGAAGGATTCCGCTGACATGGCGGTCTACGCCATCGGCGACGTGCAGGGCTGCCTTCCCGAACTGCAACGCCTGCTCGACCGCCTCCACTTCGACCCCGCCGCCGACAAGCTGTGGTTCTGCGGCGACCTGGTCAACCGCGGCGGCCAGTCACTGGAAGTGCTGCGGCTGATCCACTCCTTGCGCGACTCCAGCATCGTCACCCTCGGCAACCACGACCTGAGCCTGCTGGCCGTGGCCGAACGTCCGCGCGAGGCGCAGGAACGGGTCAATCCGGAGCTGCGCCAGGTGCTGTTTACCGAGGACAGCGCCACGCTGCTCGAATGGCTGCGCCGACAGAAACTGCTCCATCACGATGAAACACTGGGCTGGATCATGGTGCACGCCGGGCTCGCTCCGCGCTGGACGGTGCGCCAGGCCATCCGCGCCGCCGCCGATGTCGAGCGCGAGCTGGCGGGTCCTGGCCATCACCGTCTGCTCAAGCACCTGTTCGGCAACCGCCCCGCGGCCTGGTCGCCACGTCTGAAGGGTCTCGACCGCTCGCGCGCCACCATCAACGTGCTGACCCGCATGCGCTATTGCGACACGCACGGCCGCATCGACTTCGACGCCAAAGGCATACCGGGCACGCAGAAAGCCGGCCTCTATCCCTGGTTCGCCGTTCCCGGCATGCGTCAGCGCAACATCCGTATCATCTGCGGCCATTGGTCGGCGCTGGGCCGCTTCGCCGGTCTCGGCGTGCACGCACTGGACACCGGTTGCGTCTGGGGCGGCAAGCTCACCGCCATGCGTCTGGATGTTCCCGAACCCGAATACACCACCGTCGATGCCGAACCGCATCGGCACAAGCCGGTCAAGCCGAAAAAATAATCCGGTCGCGTCGGACGTTCGATGGAATTCTCCGTTCGCCCTGAGCGTAGGCCCGAAGGGCCGAAATCGAAGGGTGGCCGGGGAGCCCTTCGACTCCGCTTGCCTGCGGCAAGCTACGCTCAGGGCGAACGGAAGTGAAATTTCGCAGGGCTTCGTTCAACCGCCTGGTCTGGGGCGATCAACCTTCACCCAGTACGGCCAGCACCGGCGCCACCTGTTCCTGCCGGCCCAGCGCATCGGCAACGGACTTGAGCCGTTCGCCCAGACTCGCCAAGTCGGCGGCACATACCGTCGCATGGCCCACCTTGCGCCCCGCACGCGGATCCTTGCCGTAATCGTGCCAATGCGCGTCGGCCACGCGCAGGAACGGCGAAACGTCCGGCAGTTCGCCGACCCAGTTGAACATCACGCTCGGGCAACGCGCCGAAGTGTCGCCGAGCGGCAAACCGAGCACCGCGCGCACGTGGTTCTCGAACTGGCTGGTGACGGCGCCGTCGATCGTCCAGTGGCCGGAGTTGTGCACGCGCGGCGCCATCTCGTTGCCTTTGAGGTCGCCATCGACCACGAACATCTCCAGCGCGAACACCCCCACGTAATCGAGTTTTTCGGCCAGGCGCCGCGCATGCTCGAACGCCTTGGGTTGCAACGCATCGGCATGCAGCGCCGGGGCCATGCTCATCGACAGGATGCCGTCGACATGCCAGTTCTGCGTCAGCGGCCACGCATGGAACTCGCCGTCGCGGCCACGCACCGCGATCACCGACACCTCGCGCTCGAACGGCACGAAGGCTTCCAGGATCAGCCCGTACTGCGCCGCCGGTTCGCCCAATGCCTGCCAGGCGGCATCGACATCGGTCGCCGACTTCAGGCGGAACTGGCCCTTGCCGTCGTACCCCATGCGGCGGGTCTTGAGGATCGCCGGCGTGCCGATCTCGGCCACGGCGCGTTGCAGATCCTCGCGCGTGTCGACCGCGCGAAAATCCGCGGTGGGCAAACCGATGGCGGCAAACGTCGTTTTTTCGGCCAGACGATCCTGGGCCACCGCCAGTGCTTCCGGATTGGGCGCCACGCGGGTGCGCGCCGTCAGCCAGCGTGCGGTGTCGGCGGGCACGTTTTCGAAATCGAAGGTGGCCACGTCCACCTGATCGGCGAAGGCGCCGAGCTTGTCGTGGTCATCCCAGCCCATCGCGGACACCGGCGCGGCTTGTGCGGCACACACGTCCGTCTTGCCGTCGACCACCTGGAAATTGACGCCCAGCGGCACGCCGGCCAGCGCCAGCATGCGCGCCAGCTGGCCGCCGCCAAGCACGCCGACCACCGGCTGCCGACCGCTCACGGCTGCCTCGGATCGGCGTGATCCAGCACCTGGCGCGTCTGATCGGTACGAAAGGTTTCCAGCGCCGCGGCCACGGCCGGATCGTGCAAGGCCAGCACCGCGGCGGCCAGCAGGGCCGCATTGACCGCGCCGGCGCGGCCAATGGCCAGCGTACCCACGGGAACGCCCGCCGGCATCTGCGCGATCGAGAGCAATGAATCCATGCCGTTCAGGGCCTTCGACTGCACCGGCACGCCGAACACCGGCAGGCGCGTCTTGGCGGCCAGCATGCCGGGCAGATGCGCGGCGCCGCCGGCGCCGGCGATGATCACCTGCACGCCGCGGTCGGCGGCCTGCTCGGCGTAGTCGAACAAGAGGTCGGGCGTACGATGCGCCGAAACCACCCGTACCTCGTGGGCAATGCCCAGGGCATCGAGCGTGGACGCGGCATGCTCCAGCGTTTCCCAGTCGGAACGCGAGCCCATCACCACGCCGACACGGGGAGCGTTGGCTGTCGAACTCATGGCTGTATCGCCCAAAAGCGGGTATTGTACCGGCATGAACAAACGCCTGCTCGACATCCTGTGCTGCCCGGTCAGCAAGACCCCTTTGCGCCTCCTGCGTCGAGACGAGCTCGCGTACGTCAACAAGGCCATCGGCGAGGGCGCGGTGGACACGGTCGAAGGCGTGCGCGTCGGCGGCAAGCTGGATGACGGCCTGATCACCACCGATGGCAAGGTCATCTACCGCATCGAAGACGACATTCCCGTACTGCTGCCCGAGGAAGGTATCGGCACCACGCAGCTGAACGGTTTCCCCACCGTCTGATGCAACGTGACTGCGTTCACGTTTTGCCAGCCGGACGGCGCGACAATGGTCACCCGGACTTTGCCCGCGACACCGCCCGCTGAGAACCAGCCATGAGCTCTGTCAACGACCCCACCAACATTGTCGATTTCGGATCGCACCAGGATCCGCGCAACGAACGCGTGGGCAACCTTCTGGAAAGCGTTCACCAGATCAGCGCCAGACATCTGAAGAAGCTTGCCGACAGCATGTTCGAGCGGGTGGACGACACCCTGTTCGACCTCGCCGAGAAAGCCGAAAGCAACGCCGTGCAAACCCAGTATTTCGACGGCATGCGCGAAGTGCGCAAGAAGCGCTCCCTGACCGAGCGCCAGTTCCAGAGCGAAGTCCGACGCATCCTCACCGATTTTGCCACCGGTCGCAGTTCGCAGACGCAGGGCGGCATGTCGACCGGCGCGGGCAGCCATGGCGAACTGTCGCTGGTCGACGATACCGAACTGGAAGAATCGCTGGCCATCGCCAGCATGACCAGCAAGGCGCAGAGCCGCCTGTCGCGGCAGCTGTACGCCGTCAACCAGCGCCTGTCGGTGATTTGCGGCGGCAACAAGGTCGAGGATTCCAACAACCCGCTCGGCCCGACCATGCTGTGCGAAGCCTTCCGCCAGTCCATGCGCGAGCTGGACGTGGAGACCCGCGTCCGGCTGATCATCTACAAGCTCTTCGATCGCTACGTGATGGCCGGCCTGGGCGAGCTTTACACGGAGCTCAACCATCAACTGGCCCGCGCCGGCGTTCTGCCCAAGCTGCACCATGAATTGCCCGGCCAGTCACGCGCGGCATCCCGGCAGCACAGCGCGGGTGCCGGCGCAGCTTCCGCCGGCGCCGGTTCCGTGGAAGACGCCGACTTCCAGGCCGAGTTCTACCAGACGCTCAACACCCTGCTGTCGTCACGCCGGGGCGAAGGTTCCGGCTACGTCTCCGGCGCAGCCGGCTTGCCGTCGCTGAGCCCTGCCGAGTTGCTGGGCGCACTGAGCCTGCTGCAGAACGAGATGGCGATCGACACCGTCACCCATGCCGACCAGATGGGCGGCACTATCAGCATGCAGGACATTGCCAAGCTCAAGGCGCACCTGCTCAAGCAGGTCGGCCGGTTGCGCGGCGACGCCAAGGTGCACATGTCCGGCGCCGACGAGGACACCATCGATCTGGTCGGCATGCTGTTCGAGTTCATCCTCGAGGATCGCAACCTTCCGGTCGAAATGCAGGTGCTGCTGGCGCGTCTGCAGATCCCCTACCTCAAGGCGGCGATCCTGGACCGGCGCATGTTCGCACACACGACACATCCGGCCAGACGTCTGCTGGATGCGCTGGCCGAAGCCGCCAAGGGCTGGTCCGAAGAGTCCGACCGCGACCGGCGCCTGTACGCCAAGGTGCACGGCATCGTCGAAACCCTGCTTCAGGAGTTCGACGACGACATGGACATCTTCAGCCGTCTGGAGCAGGAGCTGGCCGACTTCCAGGCCGCCAGCCGCAAGCGTGCGGAACTGTCCGAACAACGCGTTGCCGAGGCCGTGCGCGGGCGCGAAAAGCTGCAGCAGGCAAGACGCCGCGCGGCCAAGGAAATTCTCGTTCGCCTGAACGAACAGGCCTTGCCGGAACTCATCCGCAGCATACTCACCCGCGCCTGGGCCAATTATCTGGTGCTGACCTTGCTGCGCCAGGGCGAGGAATCGCAGGAATTCCGCGTGGCCCTGCGCTTCGTCGACGATTTCATATGGAGCGCCCTGCCCAAGCAGGACGAGGCCGAACGCGAACGGCTGCGGAAGCTCCTCCCGCTGCTGGAAAAATCGCTGCGCCATGGTCTCGCCACCGTGGCCTTCCAGGACGCCGACGTCGAATCGCTGATGGCCCAGCTCAACACCATGTACCGCGTGCAGCTGGGCGAAATCGCCCCGCCCGCGGACCTGGACGAACAGGCGGACGCCAGCAAGCTCATTCCCGACTCGGTCGAAACCATCGCCAGCCCGGAAGTATTGGCCGAAGCCGAGGCGGAAGCCGTCGAAGCCGGCGCCAAAACGGCGCGGGACGCGGCCAATCCGGACGTGCAGCGCGTACGCGAGCTCAAGGTCGGCGACTGGCTGGAATTTTCCACCAAGGACAAAGCTTCCGGCGAACGAGCCAAGCTGTCATGGATCAGCCCGATCAGCGGCAAATACCTGTTCGTCAATCGCCGCGGCCTGAAAGTGGCCGACAAGACGGTGACCGAACTGGCGCGCGAACTCGCCGACGGCAGCGCCATCGTCCTGGAGGAGCTGCCGCTGTTCGATCGCGCCCTTGACGCCATTGTCGAACGTCTGCGCCAGACCCAGGCCAAGCGCGGCCAGCAAACGGAAAACGACGACACCCCGCAAGCCTGACTTCCGCAGAGCGGGCAGTGACTGCCTTGCACGCTTGCCCGAAACTCGTCTCGAATGGCAACCATTCGTTCGCCCGAGCCCTTCGACAGCCTCAGGACAGACTACGGCCGCAGGCCGACGCGGGGAGCCGCGCTTTGCGGAGCGAGGAAGTCGAAGGACATGCCAGCGGGGTTATGCAGCATGCATGCGCTTCGACTTCGCCCGCAACGCGGGCGAAGTGCATCCTGAGCTTGCAAGGACTCGATGCGAACGGTCTGGGACAGACGAATGCCGTATCATGCGCGGCACGTCATCACGTTCCGACACCATGTCCAACACCTCCACCGCGACACCGTCACCTTCCGCGCTGCCGCCGGCAGCCGTCATCCACGACGATGTCGAGCGTGCCCTGCGCGAGGACATCGGCGATGGCGACGTCACCGCCGCCCTGTTGCCTGCCGAGGCGCGTGCCGAAGCCCTGGTGATCTGCCGCGAGCCGGCCATCGTCGCCGGAACCGCATGGTTCGACGCCTGCTTTCACCAGGTCGATCCGAACGTGACCATTACCTGGCACGCAGCCGATGGCGACCATGTCGACGCCGAAACCACGCTCTGCACCCTCACCGGCCCGGCACGCGCACTGGTGACCGCCGAGCGCACCGCCCTCAATTTCCTGCAGACCCTGTCCGGCACGGCGACCACGGCTTCGCGTTACGCTGCCGCACTGGCCGGCACGCGCACGCGCGTGCTGGACACGCGCAAGACCCTGCCCGGTTTGCGTGCGGCCCAGAAGTACGCCGTGCGCACCGGCGGCGGCACCAATCACCGCGCGGGCCTTTACGATGCCTTCCTGATCAAGGAGAACCACATCGCCGCCGCCGGCAGCATCGCCGCCGTCGTGCGGACCGCGCGCGCGCAGCATCCCGATCTGCTGCTGGAAGTGGAAGTGGAAACCCTGGACGAACTGGACCAGGCGCTGGCCGCCGGCGTCGACCGCATCATGCTTGACGAATTCACTCCCGAAACCTTGCGCGAGGCCGTCCGTCGCGCCGCCGGCCGCGTCTCGCTGGAAGTCTCCGGCAGCGTGGAGCTTGACCGCCTGCCCGCCATCGCCGCCACCGGTGTGGATTTCGTCTCGGTCGGCGCGCTGACGAAGCACGTGCGCGCCATCGATCTTTCCATGCGACTCACGATGCTCTGAGCATTCTGACGATGGCGTGACCGCGGAACAGCTCCATGCCCAGTCCGCTTGCCCGACACGCATCCACAGCGCACACTCATCTCATGCCGTTCGAACTGATTCTGTTACTGGCCCTGATCATTGCCGTCGGCGTATGGCTGGATACACTGCGCCAGCACGATCATGCCCTGCGCGCCGCGCGGCATCTGTGCACCAACCACCAGGTACAACTGCTCGACCATACGGTGGGCCTGTCCGCGCTCAAGTTGCGCCGTCACGACGGGCGCCTGACGCTGGAGCGTCATTACACCTTCGAGGTCAGCGTGAGCGGCAACGACCGTCAGCCCGGCAGCCTGTGGTTGCTGCACGGCCACTTGGCCGGCGTCAGCGCCGCCTGGCTGAAACCGCCGGAAGTGGGCACCCTGGATGCCCGAACCGCCGTGACCGATCTGCTGGAACGGATATCACACGACCGGACGACGTGACGGGCTCACGCACTCGCCACTCGCTCCTCATCCCTCGCCCCTATTTGATCACCCGCAAATGCGGCGTACCACGCTTGGGCGGTTTGTCGCTCTCGTCCGACGGTTTGTCGTCACCGTCGCCGGGCGGCGGTTCCGGGGGTGGCGTGCCGCCATGGTCGCCATCGGCGAACATCATGCCCTGGCCGTTTTCCTGCGCATAAATGGCGAGGACGGCATGAACCGGGAAGGTGACGGTATGACCGACCCCGGAGAAGCGGGCCTTGAAGCTGATCCACTCGTTGCCAAGATCGAGGTCGGCCACGGCCTGCATGGCCAGATTGAGCACGACCTGGCCGTCGCGGACGACCTGCGGCGGAACGCGCACGCCTTCGACGGTGGCGTCCACCAGCACGTAGGGGGTGAGATCGTTGTCGCTGATCCAGTCGTAGATGGCCCGCAACAGGTACGGACGATTGGAGGTCATGGTGGGGGTGTCGTCGTTGCCTGTCACTCGCGCATGGCCCTTTCGGCATCGGTCAGACTGCGGGCGAAGCCCTGGCTGTGGAAGATGCGCTCGCCATAGTCGACGATGGGCTTGCCTTCGCGGCCCAGATCGACGCCCAGCATCGGCAGACGCCAGATGACCGGCGCCACCAGGCAGTCGGCCAGGCTCATTTCCGGATTGAGGAAGAAGCGGGAGGCCTTGAACAGCGGCACCGACGTCAACAATTGCTCGCGCAGGTGCCTGCGCGCGGTATCGGCGGGCCGGCCACCTTCGTTGATGGTGTCGATCAGCGGCAGCCAGTCGTATTCGATGCGCGCCGCGGCCAGACGCAGGCGCGCGCGCGACAGCGGATCGATCGGCATCAACGGCGGATGCGGATAGCGCTCATCCAGGTACTCGCACACCACGGCGGTGTCGTACAGCACCATGTCGCGCTCGGCCAGGGTGGGCACGTCGCCATACGGGTTGATCTCGACCAGATCCTCGGGCGGGTTGGCCGGATCGACCATTTCACGCTCGTAGGTGACACCCTTGGCGGCCAGGATCAACCGCACCCGATGACACTGGATGCCGTCGGCATTGGTGTACAGCGTAAGGACGGTACGCGGGTGCACAATTTGGGTCATGCGGGCTCCCCTCCGGGGCACGGTGATGCCACCCATCATGGCACCAACCGGGAATCAGTGTACGTCCTTCCAGTACTCGTGCTTGAGCAACCATGCCAGAAACGTGAACGCGGCGAGGTACAGAAGCACCCACGGCGCCATGCTGTGGCGCTTCAGGGCCACCGGCTCGGACACGTATTCCAGGAACGCCGTGATGTCGCGCGTGGCGGCCTGGTACTGGGTCGGCGTCATGCGGCCGGGCCGCTTGAGCGTGAGTTTTTCCACCGGCGCGGGATCGCCGGCCTTGTCCGGCTTGCCGTATTCGGCCACCTGGATGCCCTGCAGTTCCCACAACACGTTGGGCATGGAGGCGTTGGGAAACACGGTGTTGTTCCAGCCCACCGGTCGCGACGGGTCGAGGTAGAACGAATTGAGGTAGCTGTAGACCCAATCCGAACCCTTGTTGTCGACGATCAGCGAAAGGTCGGGCGGCGCCTTGCCGAACCACTGCGTGGCGCCCTCCTCGGGCATCGCCGACACCACCGGATCATGGAACTTGGCGCCGGTGAAGTTGAGGTTGTTCATGACCTCGTCCTTGGTCAGGCCGAGGTCGCTGGCGATGCGCGAGTAGCGGATGAAATGCAGCGAGTGGCAGCCCACGCAGTAGTTCATGAACAACTTGGCGCCGCGCTGCAGGGAAGCCGTATCGCGGAGGTTGGTGCCCGATTCCATCAATTCGGGCCCGGCCTCCTGGGCCTGGACGGATGTCGCGCCGACGAGCAGGCCAAGCGCAAGGACGAAAGAAACAAGAATTCGCTTACTCATGCGTGGTCACCCGTTCCGGAACCGGCCTGGTCTTTTCCCATCCGAAGAATGTGTACGCCCACAAGAACAGGAAGAAGCCGAAATAGACCGCCACGCAGATGCGCCCGAACGCGTTCTGGATGGCGGTGACGTCGGCATGGGCGCCGAAGATCGCGACGATGATATCCGGCACCACCTCGGCGCCGATCAGGCCCAGGCAGACGAACGACAGGGCGAACAAGGTCAGGAACACCTTGTAGCCGACGCCGCGATAGCGCACCGACTTGACCTTGCCGCGGTCGATCCATGGCGTCAGGAACAGGATCACGATGGAGGCGAACATCACCACCACGCCGCCGAGCTTGTCCGGAATCATGCGCAGGATGGCGTAGAACGGCGTGAAGTACCATACCGGCTTGATCGCCGCCGGCGTCACCAGCGAGTTGGCCGGCACGAAGTTGTCGTGCTCGATGAACCAGCCGCCCATCTTCGGCGCCAGGAAGATCACGAAGGCGCAGATCAGCAGGAAGAAGCCGACGCCGAACAGATCCTTGACCGTGTAGTACGGGTGGAACGGAATGCCGTCCTTCGGTTTGCCGTTCTCGTCCTTGACCTTCTTGATTTCCACGCCTTCGGGATTGTTCGAGCCCACTTCGTGCAGCGCGGCGAGGTGCAGCACGACCAGCAGCAGCAGCACCAGCGGCAACGCGATCACGTGCAGCGAGAAGAAGCGGTTCAGGGTGGCGTCACCGGGCAGGAAGTTGCCCATGATCCACGTCACCAGGGTGTCGCCGATCCACGGAATCGCGCCGAACAGCGAGATGATCACCTTGGCGCCCCAGAACGACATGTTGCCCCACGGCAGCACGTAGCCCATGAAGGCCTCGGCCATCAGCACCAGGAAGATCAGCATGCCCAGCAGCCACACCAGCTCGCGCGGTTTCTTGTACGAGCCGTACATCAGGCCGCGGAACATGTGGAAGTAGATGACGATGAAGAACATCGAGGCGCCGGTGGTATGCATGTAGCGGATCAGCCAGCCCCAGTCCACGTCGCGCATGATGTACTGCACGGAGATGAAGGCCTGCGACATGCCCGAAAAGCCGATCTCGGCGCTCGGCTTGTAGAACATCGCCAGGAAGATGCCGGTGAGGATCTGGTTGACCAGCACCACCAGCGCCAACGAACCGAAGAAGTACATGAAGTTGAAGTTCTTCGGCGCGTAGTACTCGCTCATGTGCTTACGGTACGTGGGCACCAGTCCGGGAGCGCGCTCGTTGACCCAGCTCCCGATGCTCGAAAACACCTTGGCCATTACGCTGCCCCCTTGTTCTTCGGATCGACACCGATTTCGACATGGGTGTCGTCAATGAAGTGGTATGGCGGGATCACCATGTTGAGCGGCGCCGGAACGCCCTGGTAGACGCGTCCGGCGATGTCGTAGCGCGATTTGTGGCATGGACACAAAAAGCCCGACTTCCAGTCCGGATCGAACGGCTCGGGGCCGATCTTGGGCTTGAAGTCGGGCGAGCAGCCGAGATGCGTGCAGATGCCGATCATCACCAGCCACTCGGGCTTGATCGAGCGCGTCACGTTCTTGCAGTACGCGGGCTGCTGGCTGGTCTCGTCGGAGTTTGGATCGCGCAGGCGGCTTTCCACGTCCTTGGTGGACAAGGTGGCGATCTGGTCCTTGGTGCGGTTGACCACGAAAATCGGCAATCCGCGCCAGGGATACTTGAGCATCTGCCCCTGTTTGACCTTGCTGATGTCGGCCGTGATCGGCGCCCCCGCAGCCTTGGAACGGGCGCTGGGCTCCCATGATTTGATGAACGGTACGATCGCTGTCACCACACCGGCTGCACCGACCACGGCCGTGGTCGCGGTGAGAAAACGGCGTCGACCATGATCGACGGCTTCGTTCGTCATCAGGCTCTCCGCAAATATGCCTATGCCATGTATCGAGTTGTTGGGCAGCGCCCGAAAATCACATTCGTGAAAATCGGGTTAGTGTACCGACAGGCCTGAATCCGTACAATCTGGCGCGCA
>DASSTF010000098.1:0-4634 GCA_035708045.1 Rhodanobacteraceae bacterium
CGAAGCCCGGGATTCGCTCGATGCCGTAGCGTCGCAAGCATCGGGTCCCGGGTCCCGGGTCCCGGGTCCCGAGGCAAACTACGAACTCGTCACCACCACCGAACAACTGGACAAATGGCGCCAACGCCTCGAAGCCGCCACACTGATTTCCTTCGACACCGAAACCACCTCGCTGGACGCCATGCGCGCACGCGTGGTCGGCGTGTCGCTGGCGGTCGAACCCGGCCATGCCTGCTATATCCCGCTGGCGCACGATTATCCGGGCGCACCGCCGCAACTGGATCGCGACACGGTGTTGTCGACGCTGAAGCCGTTGCTGGAAGACGCCGACCGGCCCAAGCTGGCGCAGAACGCCAAGTACGACATCAACGCGCTGTCGCACGACGGCATCGCCGTGGACGGCGTGCGCCACGACACCATGCTCGAATCCTACGTGCTCGACGCCACTGCCTCGCGTCACGACATGGACACGCTGGCCAAACGGCATCTCGACCACGACACCATCAAGTATTCCGACGTCGCCGGCAAAGGCGCCAGGCAGATTTCGTTTTCACAGGTGGATCTGGACACCGCCTGCCGCTACGCCGCCGAGGATGCCGACATCACCCTGCGCCTGCACCACGCGCTGTGGCCCGAACTGCAAAAATCCGGCAGACGTCTAAACGTCTACACCGACATCGAAATGCCGCTGGTGCCGGTGCTGGCGCGCATGGAACAGCGCGGCGTGCTGGTGGACGTGAAGGCCCTGCGCAGGCAAAGCGGCGAACTCGGCAAGCGCATGCAGGAGATCAAGCAGGAAGCCTGGAAAAATGCGGGCCACGAGTTCAACCTCGACTCGCCCAAGCAGTTGCAGGCCCTCCTGTTCGACGAGCTCGGTCTGCCGGCCAAGGTCAAGACGCCCAAGGGCGCGCCCTCGACCAACGAGGAGGCGTTGGCCGCCATCGCCGACGAGCATCCGCTGCCGCGCCTGATCCTCGACTACCGCACGCTGGCCAAGCTGCGCTCCACCTACACCGAAAAGCTGGCCGACATCGTCAATCCCGACACCGGCCGCGTGCATACCTGCTATCACCAGGGCGCGGTCGCCACGGGCCGCATTTCCTCGACCGATCCCAACCTGCAGAACATCCCGGTGCGCACCACCGAGGGCCGGCGCATCCGCCAAGCCTTCATTGCGCCCGAAGGCTCGAAAGTGCTGGCCGCCGACTACTCGCAGATCGAGCTGCGCATCATGGCGCATCTTTCCGGCGACGAAGGCCTGCGCAAGGCCTTCCGCGACGGCGCCGACATCCATCGCGCCACCGCCGCCGAGGTGTTCGGCGAAAAGCCCGAGGAGGTCACCGCCAATCAGCGCCGCGCCGCCAAGGCCATCAACTTCGGCCTGATGTACGGCATGAGCGCGTTCGGCCTGGCGCGCAACCTCGGCATCGACCGCGGCGAAGCCGGCGACTACATCGCGCGCTATTTTTCTCGCTATCCGGGGGTGCACGAATTCATGGAAACCACGCGCGAACAGGCGCGCGAAAGCGGCTACGTGGAAACCCTGTTCGGCCGCCGCTTGTACCTGCCCAACCTCAAGTCTCGCAACCAGGCCCATCGCGCCGGCGCCGAGCGGGCGGCCATCAACGCGCCGATGCAAGGCACCGCCGCCGACATCATCAAGCGCGCCATGCTCGCCGTCGACGCATGGCTGCGCACGCGTGATGACGCGCACATGCTGATGCAGGTGCACGACGAGCTGGTGTTCGAAGTGCGCGCCGATGCCGTCGACGCCATTCGCGCCGGCATCATCGAACGCATGCAGGGCGCCGCCGAACTCGCTGTGCCGCTGATTGTCGAAGTCGGTGTCGGCGAAAATTGGGATGAGGCGCATTGAGGCGTCCGGGCCGCCGGTTTCACAACTTGGCCACTTGCGAGAGAGCTGTCGGCAGTCACTCCATCCGCGTTCGTTAGACCCGTGTTATCGGAAGCCCGATGAAAGATGGCAAGCGTTTGATTTGCAACCAAATGAACCGGTCGTAAATTTTTCTTCCAGTGCCCTTGCAACTTTCCCCGGCCATCCGCATCTAAGTTATCGGACGCACGCAACGGCGTCCGGCTCACTCACCTCCCTGAGTGACCCCAGGATACGGATCTCTCCCCAAGATCCGATCCCCGCCCCGAGGGCTCCCCCCTGGCCCTCGGGGCAACTTTTATCTGCGGATCACGTCTGGCTGAATGCATGCCCTTGCGCGTGGGTACCTCGTGAAAGTCTTTTGCTATGCTCGGGCTCGTCCCATTACGAGGAAATGCGATGCGTATCGTAGCCATGGTCATCGGCATCATTCTGCTGGCGGCAGGTATCTGGGTGATTGCCGGGAACGGCAGTTATCCAAGCACCGACACCGCTCTCAAGGTGGGTGATTTTTCGGTTCAGACGACGCACGACAAAGCCATCCCGACCTGGGCCGGCATTGCCGGCATCGTGGTTGGCGGCGTACTGCTGATCGGTGGCGTCACCGCCGGCGGACGGCGCAAGCGCTGAGTTCGGGACTCGGGACGGACACAAGCCGTCACCTTGTCGCTTCGATGTGCGCCTAGAGATGACTTCGCCACCGCTTCCACGCTGACGCCTTGCATCGGGCCGCTACAATGGTTCGATGGATGTCTCGCACCTGCTCGATTCCCTCAATGCCGCCCAGCGTGAAGCCGTCAGCGCACCGGCCGGCCATTACCTGATCCTGGCCGGCGCAGGCTCCGGCAAGACCCGCGTGCTCACGCAGCGCATCGCCTGGCTGGCCGAAGTCGAACAGGTGCCGCCGTGGGGCATCCTCGCCGTCACCTTCACCAACAAGGCCGCCGGTGAAATGCGCGCGCGTCTGGCCACGCTGATGCCGCACGGCGCGCGCGGCCTCACCGTCGGCACCTTCCACGGCATCGCCCATCGCCTGTTGCGCCGGCACTGGCGCGAGGCCGGCCTGCCGGAAACCTTCCAGATCCTCGACGCCGACGACCAGCAACGTCTGGTCAAGCGCGTCATCGCCGGGCTGGGCCTGGACGAGGCGCGCTTTCCGCACCGCAAGGCCGCATGGACGATCAACGGCTGGAAGGACGAGGGCAAGCGTCCCGCCGCCATCGAACACCACGATCATCCGGTCACGCGCGCCTATGTCGATATCTACCAGGCCTACGAGGACGCCTGCCGTCGTGCCGGGCTGGTCGATTTCGCCGAACTGCTGCTGCGCGCGCACGAGCTGTGGCTGCAGAATCCGTCGGTCCTGGAGCATTACCAGCAACGCTGGCGACACCTGCTGATCGACGAATTCCAGGACACCAATGCGCTGCAGTATGCGTGGATCCGCGTGCTGGCCGGACACACCGGGCGCGTATTCGCCGTCGGCGACGACGACCAGTCCATCTACGGCTGGCGTGGTGCGAAGGTGGAAAACATGCAGCAATTCCTGCGCGATTTCCCCGATGTCAAAACCATCCGCCTGGAACAGAACTACCGCTCCACGGCCACCATCCTCAAGGCCGCCAACGCCATCATCGCGCGCAACGGCGACCGCCTCGGCAAGAACCTGTGGACCGAAGGCGACGACGGCGAACCGATCGCACTCTATGCCGCCTACAACGAACAGGACGAGGCGCGTCACGTCATCGAATGCATCGACGGCCATGTCCGCGCCGGCGGCAGCCCGAGCGACTGCGCCATCCTGTACCGTTCCAATGCGCAATCGCGCAACTTCGAGGAGCAGCTGATCCAGCGCGATCTGCCCTACCGCGTCTACGGCGGCCAACGCTTCTTCGAACGCGCCGAAATCAAGGACGCCCTGGCCTACCTGCGCCTGACCACCAACCGCCATGACGACGCGGCCTTCGAGCGCGCCGTCAATACGCCGCCACGTGGCATCGGCGCACGCACCATCGACACGCTGCGCCGACGCGCGCGGACGGATCGCGTGTCGCTGTGGGAGGCGGCCATCGCCGAGCTGACGGGGAACGAGCTGGCGGGGCGGGCGAAGAATGCGGTGAAGGGATTTCTGGCGCTGATTGACGAGTTGGCGCATACGGTTGCGGGATCCGGGACCCGGGACCCGGGACCCGCAAACAGCGGGGATGCGGAAAGCGCCGCACACCCAGGCTCCATCGAAGCCCATGACTCGCACGACACGATACCGTCGCAAGTATCGGGTCCCGGGTCCCAGGTCCCGGGTCCCGAGCACCTACTCACCCTCGACGAACAAGTCGAACACGTCCTGGCCAGCACCCATCTGCGCGAGCACTACGAACGCGACAGCCGCGGCAACGGCGAAGCGCGCGTGGAAAACCTCGACGAACTGGTGAACGTCGCCAGCCGTTTCGAACCCACCCCCGAAGACATCGAGGCCGGACTTTCCGATCTCGCCGCCTTCCTCTCGCACGCTGCGCTGGAAGCCGGTGAGGGCCAGGGCCAGGCCGGCGACGATTGCGTGCAGCTGATGACGCTGCACTCGGCCAAGGGTCTGGAGTTCCCCAAGGTTTTCCTGGTCGGCATGGAAGACGGCCTGTTCCCCAGCCAGCGCGCCGTGGAGGAAGACGGACGCCTGGAAGAAGAACGCCGCCTGGCCTACGTCGGCATCACCCGCGCCCGCGAATCGCTGACCCTCACCTAC
>DASSTF010000099.1:0-7315 GCA_035708045.1 Rhodanobacteraceae bacterium
GGCGGCCAGACCGAAACCGTGCTGACCCTCCCGCCCGGCACGCACACACTGCAACTGGAACTGGGCGACATGCACCACGTGCCGTTCGATCCGCCGGTGGTGTCGAAAAAGATCACCGTCCACGTCAAGTAGGCAGGGACATGACGAGCCAGCCGGATCCTTTCCGATCCGGCGTTGGCTTCAGGCCGCCTCCGACTCCAGACTCAGGTAATGCCCCGGCGATTGTCCGAGACAACGCCGGAACATGGCGACGAAGGCGCTGACGCTGGCATAGCCCAAGGCGTCGGCGACATGGGTGACCGCGACGCCCTGGCCGAGTTGTTCCAGGGCGTGACCCAGGCGTACCTGCTGACGCCACTGCACGAAGCTCAGGCCGGTTTCCTCGCGGAAACGGCGCGTCAGGCTGCGCGTGGACAGGCCGACGGCGTTGGCCCATTCGTCGCGGTTGCGGGTGTCGCCCGGATTGGCGAGCAGGGCTTCGGCCACGCGCAGCAGGCGGCGGTCGTCGGGCATGGGCAGCGTGATCGGGTTGTCCGGTTCGCGGGCACGGCACATCTCGTCCATCAGCACGTCCATCAGGCGCTGTTGCTGGTCGTCGAGATGGGATTGATCCGACCATTCGGCGGCGCGCAGCACCAACGCGCGCATCAGGTCGCTGGCGCGCAGATTGGCCGGTTGCGACGGCAGTCCGCTGGTGGCTTGCGGAGCCACCCACACGCCCCAGCCGGTGATCGGCTCGATGATGCGCACGGTGTGCTCGATGCCATGCGGCATCCAGCCCACATGATGCGGCATGACCGGCCACACGCCGGCCCGCGTGCGCACGCAGACCATGCCGCTTTCCACGTACATGAACTGGCCGCGAAGGTGATGGTGCCAGTCGGTTTCGCCCATCACCGGTTTGCCCTTGACCACGTAGGCGATCAGGGGTGGGCCGTCGAGGCTGTCCAGCTGGGCGAAATGGGGCGGGGAATTTTCGATTGGCGCGTTCACGACAAATCTTGGCCTGTTCGCGTTATCGGAACAACGATGCCATGCCCTAGGCTGCATGTCATGTGGCAAGTGTCAGGTTGAAGGCGCTGACCGCACGGGGGAGAGAAACATCTCAGGAGGCAGACATGACAAGCAAGGCATTCCCCACAACGCCGACCCAGGACTCCAAGTCCACTGCCGCATTGGCGCTGGCCACGTTCGTGGCCTGCGCGCAACTGATGCTGGATGCCGCCACGCCCGAAACCCTGCGCCTCCAGGCGGAATCACGCCTGCTGGAACAGCTGCCGGTGGTGCGTGCGCTGGGCCTGTTCGAGCTGTTCAGCGTGCGCGATTCCGCACTGGCCGCATTGCTGCGCGACGAGCTGGAAAAACTGCAGGATCCGGATGCGGCAACCTTCCGCCACGCGCGCCGCGCATGAACATTTGCCAAAGTAGAATATGCGTGAGACATATTTGCCTTGACAAATATATATCGGGCAATAAAATACCCGGTCATGTCCCCCGCTGCCTCCACTTGCGACAAGCCGCCCGAAAGCCTGGGCATCCTGCTCGGACTGGTGAAGTCCGAGCTGGTGCGCGCGCTCGAGCAGGAGATCGCCGAGCAGGGCGTGGAATTGCGCTTCAGCCAGGTTCAGGCACTCAAACGCCTGCACCTGTTCGGGCCGATGAGCGCCGGCGAACTGGCACGCGCGCTCGGCCATGACGGCGGCGCGTTGACGCGACTGCTCGACCAGCTCGAGGAAAAAGGCTACCTGCGCCGCAAGCCGGACCCGCAGGACCGGCGCGCCCTGCGCATCGAGCTGACGGCGTCGGGCAAGAACCTGTGCCGCGAGCTGCGCGGCTGTTCCGACCGGGTGATGAATGCCGCGCAGAAATCACTCGGCAAGGACGAACGGCGACACCTGATCGACTACCTGCAGCGCATCCTCACCACGCTGCGCCAATAACCCTACCGACCGCGAACCGGATTTGAATCTCATGCGATTGCGACTGTCCCCACTCGTCGCCGCTTGCGCCATGGCGGTATTGCTCAGCGCCTGCGTCAGCAGCCGCGGCATCAAGCCCAGTGGCCACATGCTCGGCGCCGACACACTGCACGCCCAGCGCAGCCTGGCCGGCGCGCCCCTGACCGAGGCGGCCTGGCCGTCGAAAGACTGGTGGAAAGCCCTGGGCGATCCACAACTGGACGCCCTGGTCGACGAAGCGCTGGCCGACAATCCCGACATCGCCATGGCCGGCGCCCGTGCGCGCGCGGCGATGGCCAACGCGCGCCTGGTCGACGCCGGCCGCAAGCCCGGCGTGAAGGCCTCGGCCAGCATCTCCGGCGCGCATCTGCCCGGCACCCTGCTGCCGGAACCGCTGGGCGGCCATTTCGCTTGGGTCAAGTACGGCTACCTCGGCTTCAATTGGGATCTGGACCTGTGGGGCGGCAAGCGCGCCGCCTGGGAAGCCGCCGTCGACGCGGCCCACGCCGCCAGCGTGGACGCGCATGCCGCGCGCCTGATGGTGTCGGTCGACGTGGCGCGCGCCTATGCGCGGCTGGGCTACGCCTTCCGCCAACAGGAACTCGCCAGGGAAGAATTCCAGCGCGCCGGCAATGCGCGCAAGCTCACCAGCCAGCGCGTGCATGCCGGCATCGACAGCAAATTCCAGCTCAAGCGCTCCGACGCCGAAGTGGCCATGGCCAGGGAAGCGCTGGCCGCCGCCGGTCGTCAGGTGGACGCCGCGCGCGTGGCGCTGGCAGTGCTGCTGGGCAAAGGTCCGGATCGCGGTCTGGACATCCATCCGCCCGAACCGCTGACGCCGGCGACGCTGGCCATACCACCGAACCTTTCCGCGAACCTGCTCGGCCGACGCCCGGATCTGGTCGCAGCGCGCTGGCGCGTGCAGGCCGCCGGTCGCAACATCGAGGCGGCCAAGGCCAAGTTCCTGCCCGACATCAGCCTGGGCGCGATGGTCGGCCTCGCCGCCGGCGGCGGCACGCCGCTGTTCGAACTGCCGGCGCGCTTCTTCCAGGTGGCGCCGGCCATCAACCTGCCGATCTTCGATGGCGGCAGCCTGCGCGCCAACCTGTCCGGCAAGGATGCGCAATACGACATGGCCGTGGCCACGTACAACAAGACCCTGATCGGCGCACTCAACCAGGTCGCCGACGACATGAACGGCCTGCGCTCGCTGAAGGATCAGGCGACGGCGCAACAGCAGGCGCTGGAAGCCGCGCGCGCGGCCTGGAAACTTTCCGAGCAACGCTACAAGGCGGGCGTGGGCAGTTTTCTGGAAGCGCTCGACGTGCGCCGGCAACTGCTGCAGGCCGAACAGGGCGCAGCCGCGCTGCATGCCGAGCAGGTGGATCTTTCCATCCAGCTGATCCAGGCCCTGGGCGGCGGCTTCCGCGCCACGGCCGACGACGCGCCGGCCCAGCGGACCGCCGCCACCCCCACATCCCACGCGACCAAGCATTGAGACACCCCCATGACTGACGAAAAGACTTCCGTCGAATCCGAACAGATGCCACCCAAGCGCAAGGGCAAGCGCAAGTTCTTCCTGCGCCTGCTGCTGATCGTGGTGGTGGTGGCCATCATCGCCTGGGCCTTGTGGTACTTCCTGGAAGGCCGCTGGTACGTCGATACCGACGACGCCTACGTCGGCGGCAACGTCGTGCAGATCACGCCCAAGGTGCCCGGCACCGTGGTCAGCATCGGCGCCGACAACGGCGATCTGGTGCATGCCGGCCAGGTATTGGTGAAGCTCGACCCCAGCGATGCCGACGTGGCGCTCGAGGCCGCCGAAGCCGGTCTGGCCCAGGCCGTGCGCAAGGTGCGCGGCCTGTACAACAACGTGGCAGGCGCCAAGGCCGAAGTGGACGCGCGCCAGGTCGCGCTGGACAAGGCCCGCTCGGACTACAACCGCCGCAAGGGTCTGGCCGAATCCGGCGCCATCTCCGCGGAAATGCTGGCGCACGCGCACGACGCGCTGGCCGCCGCCAGGAGCGCGCTGATCTCGGCCAAGCAGCAATACCACAACGCCGAGGCGCTGGTCGGTGGCACCAAGGTGGCCTCCAACCCCGGCGTCAAGGCGGCCGAGGCGAAACTGCGCGCGGCCTATCTCGACGACGTGCGCACCACGCTGGTCGCGCCGGTGGACGGCTATGTGGCCAAACGCACCGTGCAGGTCGGCGAAATGGTGCGGCCGGGCATGGCGCTGATGGCCGTGGTGCCGCTCGACCAGGTGTGGGTGGACGCGAACTTCAAGGAAACCCAGCTCGAACACATGCGCATCGGTCAGCCGGTGGAACTGACGTCGGATCTCTACGGCGGTTCGGTCACCTACCACGGTCAGGTCGAGTCGCTGGGCATCGGCACCGGCAGCGCGTTCTCGCTGCTGCCGGCGCAGAACGCCACCGGCAACTGGATCAAGATCGTGCAGCGCGTGCCGGTACGCATCTCGCTGGAGCAGAAGGAACTGGACAAGCATCCGCTGCGCATCGGCCTGTCGATGAGCGTGACCGTCAACCTGCACAACCAGGACGGCGCGATGCTGGCGCAGACCGCGCCGACCAGGCCGGTGTTCACCACGGATGTCTACAAAAAGCAGCTGGCCGACGCCAACAGCCTGATCCGCAAGATCGTGCAGGCGAACCTGGGTCACGATAGCAAGTAACAACCTTTCCTTTATTTTTTTGATGCGTCTTGTTCCCCGGCTGAATTCCACCGTTCGCCCTGAGCGTAGGCCCAAAGGGCCGAAGTCGAAGGGCTGCTCAAGCGCCCCTTCGACTCCGCTTGCCGTTGGCAAGCTGCGCTCAGGGCGAACGGTGGTATCCCGGGCCGGGTTTCAAGAATCCTTCGTCCGTTTTGCCGGCAGGGCCGCATGAGCTCGTATTTCCGTCCCCCCAACCTGGCACTGACCACCGTCGGCCTCGCGCTGGCGACGTTCATGCAGGTGCTCGACACCACCATCGCCAACGTGTCGCTGCCGACCATCGCCGGCAACCTCGGCGTCAGCGTGGACCAGAGCACCTGGGTGATCACCTCGTTCGCCGTCAGCCAGGCCATCGGCCTGCCGCTGACCGGCTTTCTCGGCCGCCGCTTCGGCGAAGTCAAGGTGTTCGTGTGGTGCACGATCCTGTTCGTGCTGGCCTCGTTCGCCTGCGGCGTGTCGCAGACCATGGGCATGCTGATCTTCTTCCGCGTCATCCAGGGCGCGGTGTGCGGGCCGATGTACCCGGTCACGCAGAGCCTGATGATTTCCGTCTACCCCGCGCACAAACGCGGCATGGCGCTGGCGTTGATCTCGATGGTGACGGTGGTGGCGCCGATCGCCGGCCCGATCCTGGGCGGCTGGATCACGGAGAACTATTCCTGGCGCTGGATCTTCTTCATCAACGTGCCGATCGGTTTCTTCTGCAGCTTCGTGATCCGCAACCAGCTCAAGGACAAGCTCGAAAAGATCGAAAAACCGCGCATGGACTACATCGGCCTGGTCACACTGATCATCGGCGTGGGCCTGCTGCAGGTGGTGCTGGACAAGGGCAACGATGCCGACTGGTTCCATTCCACCTTCATCGTCGTGGCCAGCGTCATCTCGGCGATCGCCATCGCGGTGTTCGTGATCTGGGAGCTGACCGACGACGACCCCATCGTCGACCTGAAACTGTTCCGCCACCGCAACTTCAGCGCCGGCACGCTGGCGCTGATCCTGGCCTACGCGGCGTTCTTCGGCATCGCCCTGCTGCTGCCGCTGTGGATGCAGCGCAACCTCGGCTACACCGCCATCTGGGCGGGCCTGGCCACTTCGCCGCTGGGCATCCTGCCGTTGCTGCTGACGTTCTTCATCGGCAAGTACGCCGGGCGCGTGGACCTGCGCTGGCTGGCGTCGATTTCCTTCGTGGTGATGGGCAGCGTGTGCTTCCTGTATTCCGGCTTCAACCTGGATGTGAACTTCGGCACCGTGGCGCTGGTGCAGTTGCTGCTGGGCCTGGGCGTGGCGTTCTTCTTCATGCCGGTGCTGACCATCCTGCTGTCCGATCTGGAAACCCACGAGATCGCCTCGGGCTCCGGCGTGGCCACGTTCCTGCGCACGGTGGGCGGCAGTTTCGCCGCGTCCATCATCACCTTCCTGTGGACGCAGCGCGCCAGCGTGCACCATGCGCAGCTGACCGAATTCATCACGCCCTACAGTCCGCATGCCAGCAAGGCGTTGGACACTTTCGGGCCGGAGCATCAACAGCAGGCGCTGGTGTGGCTCAACGGCGTCATCACCCAGCAGGGTTTCCAGATTTCGTTCAACGAGATCTTCCACGCCCTGGGCTGGATCTTCATCGGCCTGATTGCCGTGATGTGGCTGGCCAAGCCACCGTTCGTGAGCACGGGCGGGCCGTCGGCCGGACACTGACGTTTTTTAAACCGTTCGCACTGAGCGTAGCCCGCGCAGCGGGCGCACGCGGGGAGAGGCCATGGATGGACTCGGCTTTGAGGAGCGAGGAAGTCGAAGTGCATCCCGCAGATTACCAGCATGTCCTTCGACTCCGGCCTGCGGCCGTAGCCTGTCCTGAGCCTGCCGAAGGGCTCAGGACGAACGGTGGTCAAGTAAGCGTCATTCGAGTCAGATTGATTCAATTCGCCTGCTCGACCGGTTCTGATCAGATCCGCAGCGATTTCACAGGGACGCAAGCGCGCTGCATGGTCGTACATGTTGCTGTTCAACATCAGCTCGTCGGCACCAGTCCGCTCGATGGACATGCCGATGCCGCTGGCGACCCTATTTTCAATGAACCGGTCACGGAGCATGAGTTGACGGAAGATTGATGTCGACCGGTCACCTGCCGCTGCATCACGGCCGCATCACGTTCGGAGGAGTAGTGTCGATTTCGATGTAGCACTGAATGCATGCCGGTCGGGCGTCCCTCGGTGGTTGAGTTTTGGCGTCGGGTGCCGTTGCAGCGTGCTTTTGCTACGCAAATCACGAGGTACGGACAGTGAACGTGCGAGACACGGTCGAGGCGGAAGGCCGCATTTTTCTGCAACCGATAGCGGCGCCCTCGATACTCGGGCTGTTTGGTTTCTCGGGCGCGACGTTCATGGTCGGTACGTACCTTGCCGGGTGGTACGGCGGGCCGGACACCGTGTTGTACCTGTTTCCCTTCGCCCTGACGTTTGGTGGCCTCGCCCAATTTACCGCGGGGATGTGGTGCTACAAGGCGCGTGACGGCATCGGCACGGCCATGCACGGATTGTGGGGATCGTTCTGGCTGGCCTACGGGCTGATGTATGCCCTGTTTGCCGCGGGTGTGCTGGTGAAACCGCTGGGGGCTTCGGTGCCGCTC
>DASSTF010000100.1:0-5108 GCA_035708045.1 Rhodanobacteraceae bacterium
GGCCGGTGCGCGTGGAGCCGGTGAACGAGACGGCCTTGATGTCCGGGTGCTCGACGATCGCCTGGCCCACGTCCGGCCCGGTGCCGTGCACGATGTTGAGCACGCCCGCCGGGAGGCCCGCCTCGATGGCGAGTTCCGACAGCATGAAAGCCGTCACCGGCGTCACTTCCGAGGGCTTGGCCACGACCGCGTTGCCGGTGGCCAGCGCCGGCGCGATCTTCCAGGTGAACAGGTACAGCGGCAGGTTCCATGGACTGATGCAGCCGACCACGCCGAGCGGCTGGCGCAGCGTGTAGTTGATGGCGCCGGATTCCATTGCATGCGATTCGCTGTCCCAGGTGCCGATGGCGGCGGCGAAATAGCGCAGATTGGCCACGGCGCGCGGGATGTCCACTTTGCGCGCCAGCGTCAGCGGCTTGCCGTTGTCGCGCGATTCGGCGGCGACGAAATCTTCCAACTGCGCTTCGAGCAGATCGGCCAGCCTGCCGATCTGCCGCGCGCGTTCGGGCGCCGGCGTAGCCGCCCAGCCGGGTGCGGCCGCTTTCGCCGCTTCCACGGCGGCCTCGACATCGGCGGCAGTGGAAGCCGGGCATCGGGCAAATACCTTGCCGGTGGCCGGTTCCGGAATGTCGAGATAACGACCGTCGGCAGGCGGCTGCAACCGGCCATCGATGAGGTTGGCAAGAATGAGTTCGGACATGCGTACCAGCTTAATACACCGGCGAAACCTGCCGTGCGCCTCCGTCAAGCCAGGGCCGCAGGTTCCTCCTTGCGCCCTCGCCACTCGCCACTCGTCCCTCGCCCCTCACATCACGCCAAGGCGCGCGTGCGCCCGCCATCCACGGCAATGCTCACACCGTTGACATACGCCGCCGCCGGCGTGCACAGGAAGGCGACCACGGCGGCCACTTCCTCCGGTTCGCCGAAGCGTCCGGCCGGGACGCCGGCCAGCATGCCCTTGGCAACCGCATCCTCGGACTGGCCGCTTTTTTGCGCCTTGCCGGTGATCAGGCCGGCGAGCCGTCCGGTGCGGGTGTAGCCGGGCAGCACGTTGTTGACGGTGATGCCGTCAGCGGCGATTTCACCGGAGACGGTCTTGGCCCAGCCGGCCACTGCCGCGCGGGTGGTGTTGGACACGCCAAGGCCCGCGATCGGTTCCTTGACCGAGGTCGAAATCACGTTCACCACGCGACCCCAGCCGGCCTCGCGCATGCCCGGCAGGACGGCCTGCAGCAGCGTCTGGCCAGCCAGAAGGTGCTGGCGCAGGGCGGCCAGATAGTCCTCCGTGGCGGCCGTGTGCGCGAGCCCGCCGGGCGGCCCGCCGGTGTTGTTGACGAGGATATGCACTGGATGCGTCGCAGCCAGCTTGCGCACGTGTTCGTCCAGGTTTGCCGTGTTGGCCATGTCCACGGCGATGCTGTCGTGGCGCTGCCCGGTCGCGGCATGGGGCAGGGCGGCGGCGATGGCCGCCAGCTTGTCGGCCGATCGGGCCAGCACGGTGACGCTGGCGCCAAGGCTCGCCAGTTCGATGGCGGTGGCGTGGCCGATGCCCTGGGAAGCGCCGCAGACGAGGGCATGCCGGCCGGCAAGGTCAAGTTGCATGAAACTCTCCGGAATATCGAAAACTCAGTGCGTCGCCGCGCGCAAAGCCAGCGCACCGAGCCAGCACGACCAAGCGACCCAGGGAGCATAACGCCAGCACCGGTGCCAGAGTGTCAACTGGCGGTCGTCGAACATTTCCGGAATGTCCGTGCGCAGCACCCGCTGCAGCCGCGCCCAGGTATGCAGGCGGCGGTGGCTGGTGCTATCGGTTGCCGCCACGATGTCCCACTGGTGCGGGTAGCGCTGGCGCAGGATGCGCGCCACACGGAACTGGGCCACGAGATGCGCCGCAAAACCGATCAGGCCGAGGAACAGCAGAATCACATAAACGACGCCGATCATGGAGCGATCAGCCCACGCCCGGCGCCGCGGCTGTCGGACAGGAAGGCCTTGCGCAAGGTCGACAGCACGCCGTCACCCTGGGTGCTGGGTTTCTGGCAGATGGCGTTCTCGACGCTCTTGCGGTACTTGTCGGTGAGCTTGCCTACGTAGATCACGCCGTTGGGCCCGTGCGGAATCTGGAAACTGCCGCTGGTCGTCATCTGCACCGGGGCATTGGCCGAAAACGCGGTGGGCGACTGTTCCCAGTAAGTGCTGCTGGAAAGCTGGGTGCCGGAGGTATAGACCACCAGGTAACGGGCCGCCGGATCCTTGATGGTGAAGTGGCCGAAGGCGCCGCTGGTCGCATGCGTCCAGCCCATGTACTCGCACAGCTGGATGTCCTCGATGCGCAAGGGCACGAAAGCATCGTCCAGCACCACCACGCTGGGCGCGAAAAGATAGCTGTGATGCAGCCAGCGGCCGCTCAGGCGGGATTTGAACAGCACGTCGATGGGCTGCTGTTCGATGTCGTCGGGCAGATGGAAGGCCAGGAACCAACTGCGCGAACCGCCGAAATCCGCCACCGGTAGTTTGTCGTTGATCGGAAAACGCTTGGGGTGGTCGGGCAGCGCCTTGCTGAAGTCGAACTGCGAAAATTGCGTGCAGCACAGCTCCGCCGTCGCCAGCGCCTGGCGCGCGTGGTTCAGCGATGCGGTTTCCTCGTCACCGGGATGACCGCTTTTCAGCGGCGATCCGGCGCAGGCGGCAACCAGCAGGGGGAGCAGTACGGGCAGGCCGAAGCGGACAAACGCGCGAGTGAACATGGGGACGAAATGTGGAACAAGAGAGGGAAGGCGTCCTTTTCAGGGCAACCGGGTGGACATGACACATGCCCACCCGGATTGACCGTCCCGCAGCGCCTCAAAATTCGGCACTGCCCGCGACACGCGGGTAGGGAATGGCGTCGCGGATGTTGGCCAAACCGCAGACATAACACAGCAGCCTTTCAAAGCCAAGGCCGAAACCGGCATGCGGCACGGTGCCGTAGCGGCGCAGGTCGCGATACCAGCCGTAGATTTCCGGGTCGATGTGGAATTGCGCCATGCGCTCGTCGAGCACGTCGAGGCGCTCCTCGCGCTCGCTGCCGCCGATGATCTCGCCGATGCCGGGCGCCAGCACGTCCATCGCGCCCACGGTTTTGCCGTCGTCGTTCAGGCGCATGTAGAACGCCTTGATCTCGGCGGGGTAGTTCATCACCACCACCGGTCGGCCGACGTGCTTTTCGGCCAGGTAGCGTTCGTGCTCGGTCTGCAGATCCACGCCCCATGCGACCGGATATTCGAACTTCTGGCCGGACTTTTTCAGGATGTCGATGACGTCGGTGTAGTCGATGCGCTCGAAAGGCGCCTTGATGAAGTCTTCCAGCCGGGTGATGGCGGTGGGTTCGACGCGCTGGGCGAAAAACGCCATGTCGTCGGCGCGCTCGTCCAGCACGGCCTGGAAGATGGCCTTGAGGAAACGCTCCGCGCAATCGGCGTTGTCGTGCAGGTCGGCGAAGGCGATTTCCGGCTCGCACATCCAGAACTCGGCCAGATGGCGCGCGGTGTTGGAGTTTTCCGCGCGGAAGGTGGGCCCGAAGGTGTACACCTTGCTCATGGCCAGGCAGTAGGCTTCGACGTTGAGCTGGCCGGACACGGTCAGGAAGGCCTCGCGGCCGAAGAAGTCCTTGCGGAAGTCCACCTTCCCGTCGTCGGTGCGCGGCAGGTTGGCCAGATCCAGCGTGGACAGGCGGAACATGTCGCCCGCGCCCTCGGCGTCGGAAGTGGTGATGATGGGCGTATTGATCCAGAAGAAACCTTCCCCGGTCAGATGCCGATGGATGGCCGTCATCAAGGTGTGGCGCACGCGCGTGACCGCGCCGATGACGTTGGTGCGCGGACGCAGATGCGCCACCTCGCGCAGAAACTCCATCGAATGCGCCTTGGGCTGGATGGGATAGGTTTCCGGGTCCTCGACGAAACCGGCCACCTCGATGGCCGAGGCCTGGATTTCGAAGCCCTGGCCCTTGCCCTGCGAGGGCGTGAGCGTGCCGGCGGCGATCACCGAGGCGCCGGCGGTGAGGTGTTTCACCTCGCTTTCATAGTTGGGCAGGGTGGACGGCGCCACCACCTGGATGGGGTCGAAACACGAGCCGTCGCTCACGTTGACGAACGACAGGCCCGCCTTGGAATCGCGCCGCGTGCGCACCCAGCCGCGGACTGTCACTTCGCCGCCGGCGCCTTCGCCGGCCACGGCCTGCTGCACGCTGACCACCGTCATGAATTGAAACTCCGAGAAAGACGCCAATATTGGCGTGTATGTGGAAACCGAAATTGTCATCCCCGCCTTGTCGACAGGGCGACATGCATTTACCGCGCAGGATGATCGGGCGATGATAACGGATTGCGCCCTCTCCATCCTAAGTTGTCCTGCAGATTTCGTCCCGTACTAACATGGTGTCATGAGCATCCAGATCACCCCCACTGCCCATCAGCGCATGCGCGAGTTCCTCGACCGCAGCCCCGCCGCTGCCGGCGTGCGTTTCGGCGTCCGCCGCACCGGGTGTTCGGGCTTCGCCTACGTGGTCGAACTGGCCGACAAGGCGGCCGACGCCGACACCACCGTCACGGTGGACGGCATTCCGCTCATCGTGGACGCCAAGAGCCTGCCGCTGGTCGATGGCACCGTCATCGACTTCGCGCGCCAGGGGCTGAACGCGGCTTTCGTGTTCCACAACCCCAACGCCACCGGCGAGTGCGGCTGCGGCGAGAGCTTCTCCGTATAGGAACGGGCCTGCGCACCAGCAATCAACAACTTGCGCCGATCCCTTGCGTCATTCTACAATTCCGCTTCTGTCCACCGCCTTTTGCGCCCGGACGGAACCTTGCCTCACCGCAAACCGCGGGAGGCTGCCATCCCCGCCATGCCCGGCGGGGAGACATCCATGAGGAAACCACATGCGTCATTACGAAATCGTGTTTCTGGTTCATCCGGACCAGAGTGAACAGGTGCCGGCCATGATCGATCGCTACAAGGCGATCATCGAAGGCGCGAACGGCAAGATCCACCGTCTGGAGGATTGGGGCCGTCGCCAGCTGGCCTATCCCATCAACAACATGGCCAAGGCCCATTACGTGCTCATCAAC
>DASSTF010000101.1:0-4411 GCA_035708045.1 Rhodanobacteraceae bacterium
CATGGAAGCATGCTGGTACCCGGGGCGGGACTCGAACCCGCATGAACTTGCGTTCTGCGGATTTTAAGTCCGCTGCGTCTACCGATTCCGCCACCCGGGCGCATGCATCAGGGCGCCAAGCTTACCAAAAGCACAGACGCAAAAGCGTTTGTGTGATTTTCGCGCATTTGTCCGTGCAGGGTCAGCGCGGCTGAAAATCGGCGAAGGCGGTCCGGAAAGCTTCATAGGCTGCCTTGGCTTCATCGCTGTCGGCTGCCGGTGCATGGATTTCCAGCGTCACCAGCTGGTCACCCGGGATTTTGCCGGGCAGACCACGCCCTTTCAGGCGAAGCTTGCGGCCTGATTGGGAACCGGGCGGCACACGCAGTTGCACGGTTCCGCCGAGGGTCGGTACATCCACCGTCGCTCCCAGCGCGGCTTCCCATGGCGCAATGGCCAGCGTGGAAAGCACGTTGCGCTCGTCCAGCTGAAACCGGGTGTCGGGGCGGATGCCGATTTCCAGCAACAGGTCGCCGGCCTTGCCGCCCGCCATGCCGGGATGTCCCTGTCCGCCCAGACGGATGACTTGCCCCGGCAGGATGCCGGCTGGAATCTTGACCTCCAGCACCTTCTCGCCACCACCGCCGTCATTGAGACTCACGCGGGTCGTGCCGCCAGCGTAGGCTGTCGCCAGATCCACGTCGATGTGCGCCTGCACGTCACGACCGCGTTGCGCGTGCGGTCGGCCGCCGCCACGCGCCGCTGCCGCCTGGCCGAACAGGCTCTCGAAGAAGTCGCTGAAATCGGCGCCACCGAAACCGCCGCCATCGCCGAAATGGAATCCCTGCGCCCCGGCGCCGCCGCCCCAACCCGGAGGCGGTCGGAACTGATCGCCGGCACGATACCCGCCGGCACGCAGTTCATCGTAGGCGCGACGCTTTTCGGGATCCTTGAGCGCCTCGTGGGCCTCGTTGACGGCCTTGAATTTTTCCTCGGCGTCCGTGTCCTTGTTCTTGTCCGGATGGTACTTGCGCGCCAGCTTGCGATAGGCCGCCTTGATCTCGGCATCGCTGGCATCGGGCTTGACGCCCAACGTCTCGTAGTAATCCTTGAATTGCATGTACTCTCCACAAGTGTTCGGATGCACGGAAACCCGGCACTGATCCACCAAAGATAAGACCTGTCGCCCCGTATTCAAGCGCCTGGAGGGCGTGGCGGCAGGGCGGATCCGGGGGTTATCATCGTGGCATTCCGCAAAGGCTGCAAAACATGGCGATCAAGACAGGCGGCCGCATTCCCGACAGCATGGTGAACATGCTCAATGATGGCATCGAGCCGATTTCCACGCAGTCGTTCTTTGCCGGGCGCAAGGTATTGCTGTTTGCCGTACCGGGGGCTTTCACGCCAACCTGTTCCAACCTGCATTTGCCGGGCTACGTGAAGCATCTCGACGATTTCGAGCAGCGCGGCATCACCGTGGCCTGCATGGCCGTGAACGATGCCTTCGTCATGCGCGCCTGGGCCGACAGCCAGCACGTTCCCAGATCGCTTGCCATGCTGGCCGACGGCAATGGCGCCTTCACCTGCGCATTGGGCATGGAAATGGACGGCAGCGGTTTCGGCATGGGCCGCCGCGCCAGACGTTTTGCCCTTTATGCGGAGGATGGCGTGGTGCGCATCCTGCATCCGGAAGCGCCCGGCGAGTTCCGGGTATCCAGCGCCGAGGCCATGCTGCAGGCGCTGGACAGCATGAAGTCCTGAACTCGGCGCAGGCGGGTTGGGCAGGCAACGTCGGTTGACGCAGCCCACCCGACCGACAGCAGGCGTCAATCCTCGGCTGCGGGCAGAGTATCGTTGTCACTGCCGCTTTCGCCATCGGCCACGGGATCCAGACGCACCACGCCGATCAACTTTTCGTTGTCCGGCAGGCGTATCAGGGTGACGCCCTGGGTGTTGCGGCCCAATCGCGAAACCTCGGCCACGCGCGTGCGCACCAGGGTGCCCTGGTCGGAGATGAGCATCATCTCGTCGTCTTCGGCCACGCGGCGCGCGGCGACCAGATCGCCGTTGCGCGCGGAACACTTGATGCCGATCACGCCCTGCGTGCCGCGGCCCTTCTTCGGAAATTCGGCAACGGCGGTGCGCTTGCCATAACCGCGCTCGGTGGCCAGCAGCACGTCGCGGTTGTCGGTTTTGTCGTTGACCACGATCAGCGACACCACACCCTCATCCTGGGCCAGCTTCATGCCGCGCACGCCGGCGGCGGTGCGGCCCATGGAGCGTACGGTGTTTTCGTCGAAGCGGTTGACCTTGCCGTTGGAAGCGAACAGCAGCACGTCGGAATTGCCGTCGGTCAGGCGCACGTTGACCAGCGCATCGCCGTCTTCCAGGCGAATGGCGATCTTGCCCTTCTGCAACTGGTAGGCGTATTCGGTCAGCGGGGTTTTCTTGACCTTGCCGTTGCGCGTGGCGAACAACAGGAACTGGTCCTCGGCATACTCGCGCACCGGCAGCACGGTCTGCACGCGTTCACCCTCTTCCAGCGGCAGCAGGTTGACGATGGGCTTGCCGCGCGCGCCGGGACCGGCTTCGGGTATCTGATAGACGTTGAGCCAGTACACACGGCCGGTGCTGGTGAAGGTCAGCAGCGTGTCGTGGGTGTTGACCACCCACAGCTTCTCGACCACGTCCTCGTCTTTCAACGACGAGGCCGAACGGCCCTTGCCGCCACGACGCTGGGCACGATAGGTGCTGGCCGGCTGGCGTTTGACGTAGCCGGTGTGCGAGAGCGTCACCACCACGTCCTCGGGCTCGATCAAGTCGAGGATGTCGATATCGTCGGAGGACGGACGGATCTCGGTGCGGCGCGCGTCGCCGTAATCGGCCTTGATGGCTTCCAATTCTTCGCGGATGACCGAAAGCAGTTTCTCGGGGTCTTCCAGGATGGTGATCAGGCCGCGGATGGCTTCCAGCACCTCGCGGTATTCGTCGCTGAGCTTTTCCTGCTCCAGGCCGGTCAGGCGGTTCAGGCGCATGGCCAGGATTTCCTGGGCCTGCACCGCCGACAGCTGGTACCCGTCCGCCTTGAGACCGTCGCGCGGATCCATGTCCTCGGGACGCGAAGCATGGGAACCGGCCGCCTGCAGCAGCGTCGCCACCATGCCCGGCTCCCAGTGCTTGGCCAGCATGCGCTCTTTGGCTTCGGCGGGCGAAGCCGACGTCTTGATCAGCTCGATCATCTCGTCGATGTTGGCCAGCGCGACGGTCAAGCCTTCCAGGATGTGCGCGCGGGCCCGCGCCTTGCGCAACTCGAAGATGGTACGGCGGGTGACCACCTCGCGGCGATGGCGGATGAAGGCCTCGAGGATGTCCTTGAGATTCAGCACGCGCGGCTGGCCATCGACCAGCGCCACCATGTTGATGCCGAAGGTGACCTGCATCTGCGTCTGCTGATACAGGTTGTTGAGCACCACGTCGCCCATGGCGTCGCGGCGCACCTCGATGACAATGCGCATGCCGTCCTTGTCGGACTCGTCGCGCAGCGCGGAGATACCGGTCAGGCGCTTTTCCTTGACCAGTTCGGCGATCTTCTCGATCAGCTTGGCCTTGTTGACCTGGTAGGGAATCTCGTCGACGACGATGGTCTCGTGCCCCTTGGCGTCGGTTTCGATGTCGGCGCGCGCGCGCACGCGGATGCGGCCACGACCGGTGCGGTAGGCCTGCACGATGCCGGCGGCGCCGTTGATGATGCCCGCGGTGGGGAAATCCGGGCCGGGGATGTAACCCATCAGGTCGTCCACCGTCAGCTCGGGGTCGTCGATCAGGGCGATGGTGCCGGCGATGATCTCGTTGAGGTTGTGCGGCGGGATGTTGGTGGCCATGCCGACGGCAATGCCGGCCGAGCCGTTGACCAGCAGGTTCGGCACGCGCGTGGGGAGCACCAGCGGCTCGTGCTCGCTTTCGTCGTAATTGGGGCCGAAATCGACGGTTTCCTTGTCGATGTCGGCCAGCAGTTCGTGCGCCAGCTTGGACATGCGCACCTCGGTGTAACGCATGGCCGCGGGGCTGTCGCCGTCGACCGAGCCGAAGTTGCCCTGCCCGTCGACCAGCATGTAGCGCAACGAGAACGGCTGCGCCAGACGCACGATGGCGTCGTACACGGACGAATCGCCGTGCGGATGGTATTTACCGATGACATCACCGACCACACGCGCCGATTTCTTGTGCGCCTTGTTCCAGGCATTGCCCAGCTCGTTCATGGCGAACAGCACACGACGATGAACCGGCTTGAGACCGTCACGCACGTCCGGTAGGGCGCGTCCCACGATCACGCTCATGGCGTAATCGAGGTAGCTTTGACGCATTTCGTCTTCGATGTTGACGCGTATGACTTCTTTGGCCAGTTCTGCCATCTGGACAATCCTTGAGCAAA
>DASSTF010000102.1:0-5276 GCA_035708045.1 Rhodanobacteraceae bacterium
CTGACGCGCGATCTGGGGCGCGTCGGCGTGATCGCGCGCGGCGCGCGGCGACCGCGTTCGCGTAATTCGCAATCGGACTTGCAGCCTTTTCAGGAGCTTGCACTGAATTTCTCACTCCGTGGCGAGCTGGGTACCTTGAGCGCGGTCGAAGTCGTGCGGCGTCCGCTGGCGCTCAAGGGGACGGCCTTGCTGGCGGGGCTGTACGTGAACGAGCTTGTGGTGCGGATGAGCGGTCGCCAGGATCCGCATTCGGGGCTCTACGACATTTATCGGCAGGCCGTGCGGCGTTTGGCAAGCGAGTCTGCCGTGGCATGGACCCTGCGCCGCTTCGAGCGCGATTTTCTCGATGCTGTGGGATATGCCATGGAGCTGCGGCACGTCGCCGACAGCCGAATGGCTCTGGATGCCGAGGCGGATTATCTCTACCTGCCCGAACAGGGCCCGGTTCCCACGACCGCATCGTCGGGCCTGGTGGTGCGAGGCAGCGACTTGCTGGCGCTGGCTGCCGACCGCATGCCCGATGCCGCCGGCATATTGCGCTTGCGGCAATTGTCGCGCGGTTTGCTGCTGCATCATCTGGGCGGCGTGCCGCTTCGATCCTGGCAGGTGCTGTCGAGTGCGGCCCGACGCGGTTAAGAGCCCGAATGCTCAGGCTCCTGGGCGTTTCTGGCTTGCGTCAGGGCATCAAGCGTCGTCGAGAGCGTGTCCCGGAACTGTTGCATGTCAGCCGAGGCAACGGATGCGTGCGTGTCCAGCCGGCGCTTCAACTTGGCGGTCGCTGCCGCCAGTGCACTGGCGCCGCAGAAACCGCAGGAAGCCAGCAGGCGATGCAGGGTTTCACTCAGCGTGCCGTTCTGTGCCTGGTGATCCAGCTCGCACAGTAGACGGCTCAGCTCGCGGATGAAAAGTTCACGCAAGGCCGCGACCGAAGCGGCGCTGCCGCTGTTGGCGATGGCGGCAGCGTCGTCCAGTACGGATTCCGATGGCATGGATGGCAGCGACGCCATGACCGACTCTTTGAGCGCTTCCAGCGAAACGGGTTTGAGCAACGCATCGGCAAAACCGATCTGCTGGAAGTGGGATTGTTCCACGGGATCCAGCTCGGCGCTGGTGGCGATGGCGGGGCTGGCATGCGAGGCGGCGGCAGGATCTTCGTGCAAGGCCGAAAGGATGCGAACCGCGCCGAAATCCGGCATATGGCAGTCGAGCAGAAGCAAGTCGTAATGCGTGCTCCGGGCCAGTTCGAGCGCCTGTTGCCCGGTGGTGGCCAGATCGATCCGGCAATGCATGTCCTGCAATGCAGTGGTGAAGAACTGGCCGCTGGGGCCATCGTCCTCCGCCACGAGTACGTGCGTAGGATGGCGGTTGTCGATGGGCGATCGATCGTTGGGCATGGCCGTTTCCCTGGCGTTGAGGCAATGTTTGGCACAATGGGCGCCGACGGGGTTCAGATCAAACCACTTCATGCGCTTTCGATCAAGTCAAATACTTGTGGCTGCCCGGGCACTTGCGTGCCTGGTTCTGCTTGCCTGGTGCGGTTGGGCACATGCCGCCATCGACCTGACTGTCAAAAGCATCGTCGACCAGGGCATGCAGTTGAAACAAGTGCACCTGCGTCTGGACCAGAACCCGGAAGGCTCCCTGCGCATGACGTTCACGGCGGCCAGCGTGGACATGCCGACGGTGGGCTGGCGGCGCGTCGGCATGCGCCTGACGGGCACGGTGGCGCGGAGTGGAAAGGGCATCTGGACATTCGACGGCCATGCCGCCCTGCAAGGCGCCCCCGGTGGTCTGCTGGCGGACAGTGACGTCCACATGATCATGAACGTCGAGGCCAACAACCTCGATGTGGCGATGGTCCAGGGCGCGACCAGGGTGGACGCGGCCTTGCCGCTGGATCAGCCGTCGCATGCGCGCATCAAGCTGGACAAGTTGCCACTGCAATGGCTACAGGGGCTGCTGGCCAAGGCCTGGTCGGGCCGGCTGACCGGCGGAAGCCTGAGCGGCACCGTGGCGCTGGACGTGGCTTCCGACGGCATACGCAGTTCGGGCGACGTGTCGCTTTCCCATGCCGGTTTTGAAGGCGAAGGCGGCAAGCTGGCCGGGCAGGGGCTGAACGCAAGCGGCCGCATGACGCTGGATACCACGGGCGCCAACGACGTCGTCAATGCCGACCTCAGCCTGCACGACGGACAGCTGCTGCTGAATACCTTTTATGCCGATTTGCCCGACCACGATGTGCATCTGGCGATCGAAGCGGTCGTGCAGACATACGGAACGACCCTGCGCACGCTGCGTTTCACCGATCCCGACACGCTTCACTTCAACGGAACCATGGTGCTGGGCAACGACGGCAGCGTGCGCAACATCCACCTGAGCCGTTTCAACGCCAGCCTGCCCACCGCCTACCAGCGTTACGGCAAGGCCTGGCTGGCCACGTTGGGATTCGCCGATCTGACAACCAGCGGCCGGCTGGATGGCGGCATGTGGCTGGACGCCAACGGCTGGCGCGCATTCCATTTTCGCGCCAGCGACGTGAGCATCCGGGGCAACGGGCGCCTGGCCGTGGAAGGGCTCGATGGCGGGCTCGACTGGAGCCGCGACAACGATCGCCCGGTGACGACCCTGGGTTGGCAGAAGCTCGATTTCTATCGCATCGCGCTGGGTGCGACAAAAGGGCAATGGCAGAGCCGCCAGGGCCGCCTGTCGCTGTTGGCGCCCATGACCATGCCGGTGCTCGGCGGCCACCTGTTCCTGCACGAGCTGGACTGGAATCCGACAGGCAAGGGGCAACACCTGCAGACATCTCTGGCGATCACGGACGTCGACGTGAGGCAGCTGTGCGACGCCCTGGGATGGCCGAAATTTTCCGGCACCCTGGCCGGCGCGATACCGGGCTTGCGTTATGCGGACGACCATGTCGAGCTGGAAGGCGGTCTTTCGTTGAGCGTGTTCGGCGGCTTCGTAAACGTCACACGCCTGTCGTTGCAGCACCCGTTCGGCAATACCCCGGTGCTGGCCGGCGACATCGGCATGCAGCGCCTGGATCTGGCGTCGCTCACCAGCGTGTTCGATTTTGGCCGCATCACCGGGCGTCTGGATGGCAGCGTCGACAATCTGCGCATGGTGGACTGGAGCCCGGTGGCGTTCAAGGCGTCGCTGCGGACCGAAGGCGAAGGCCGCATCAGCCAGCGCGCGGTCAAGAACCTGACCTCGGTGGGTGGCGGCGGCATGGCGGCAGGTTTGCAGGGCGCGGTATTGAAGTTGTTCGACAGTTTCGGTTATCAGCGCATCGGCCTCAGTTGCACGCTCGAGGGCGCGGTGTGCCAGATGAGCGGTCTGGAACCGGTGGACGATGGCTATCTGATCGTGGATGGACGGGGCCTGCCGCACCTGACGGTCATCGGCCACCAGCACCAGGTCAGCTGGCCGACGCTCGTCGCACGCCTGAAGGCCGCCATCCACGGCGGTGGGCCGGTCATCAAGTAGATCGGACGGCCGGAAAAGGGTGGGCGGCCATCGTCATCTGTGTGATCATTCCTTTCTGTCCGATCGGCCTGATTCATGGAGAACGACTCATGCGTAAAAGCCCGTTGTGCCTGTCCGTACTGTTGCTGACCTTCCTTGCCGGTTGCGTCACCATCAACGTCTATTTCCCCAAGGCGGCGGCGGAAAAGGCGGCCGACCAGTTCATCGGTTCGGTGATAGGCAATGACCAGCAGAGCGAGCCGGCGGACAAATCCACCAAGCCGGCATCGTCGGACGACGACAAGTCGAGCTCCGATGACAGTCATGGCCAGCCGCTGGCTGCCCGTGCGCTGAATTTCCTGATTCCCGCCGCGCATGCCGCCGGCAGCACGCCCAATCTGCGCATCCACACGCCGGAAGTGGACGCCATCCATGCGCGCATGCGCCAGCGTTACCAGCAGACCATGCAGAAATTGCTGAATGAAGGCCTGGTCGGTTTCACGCGCGACGGTCTGGTCGCGGTGCGCGACCCTTCCGCCATTCCGCTGGCCCGGCGAGCCACGATCAACAGCGCGGTGGCCGACGACAACCGCGATCGCAAGGCGCTGTACCAGGCCATTGCCGAGGCCAACGGTCATCCCGAATGGGAAGCGAGAATACGCAACATCTTTGCCGAAATCTGGATCAGCAAGGCGCATGCCGGCTGGTATGTCCAGACAGCCGGCGGCGCCTGGAAGCAAAAGTGATCCAGCCGATGTAAATCTTTCTGCCCGGACGGGTTTCCGTCCGGGCAATGCCTTTTCGGAAACATGAAAAAACCAGTTCAGGTCGATACCGACATCACCGACCTCACCCATGACGGTCGCGGCGTGGCGCACGTCGACGGCAAGGCCCTGTTTGTCGATGCCGCCCTGCCGGGGGAGAAGGTGCGGGTGACGGTCACGCGCAGGCACCGGCATTTCGATGAAGGCACGGTGGTCGAATTTTTCAGCCGCTCGCCCGAACGCGTCGAGCCGCGCTGCCGGCATTACGACATCTGCGGCGGTTGTTCGCTGCAGCATCTGGCGCTGGATGCGCAGATCCGCGCCAAGCAGCGCGTGCTGGCCGAGAACTTCGAGCGCATCGGCAAGGTGGCTCCGCAGCAATGGCTGCCGCCCCTGACTGGCGATGCCTGGGGCTATCGGCGCAAGGGCCGGCTTTCGGTGCGGCGGGTGGTCAAGAAGGATCGGGTGTTGGTCGGTTTCCGTGAAAAGAGCAACCCGCGATACGTGGCCGACATCGAACATTGCGATGTGGTGCATCCGACCCTGGGCGCCAGGATCGGGTTGCTGGGTCGCATGATCGATTCACTCGATGCGTCCGCCGACATCCCGCAGATCGAATTTGCCGCCGGTGACGACATCGTGGCGCTGGTGTTTCGCCACCTCAAGCCGTTGGGACAACGCGACCAGGACATCCTGGCCGGTTTCGGGCGTGAGCATGGCTTTGCCATCTACCTGCAGCCGGGCGGCAACACCAGCGTGCATCCGTTGTGGCCCGAGCATCCCCGGCTGGCCTTCCGTTTCGACGAGGGAGCATTGGAACTCGAGTTCCAGCCGCTGGATTTCGTCCAGGTCAACGCCGACATGAATCAGCGCATGCTGGCGCACGCCCTGGCGCTGCTCGACCCGCAGCCGACGGATCGGGTGCTGGATCTTTTCTGTGGCCTCGGCAATTTCACCTTGCCGATCGCGCGCAGGGTGGCCGAAGTGGCTGGTGTGGAAGGCGAGCATGCCCTCGTCGAGCGCGCCGACGCCAATGCCGCGCGC
>DASSTF010000103.1:0-2878 GCA_035708045.1 Rhodanobacteraceae bacterium
TCGACCATCGGGTTCATCGGCACCGAAACCTTCAGGTGCGGATTCGGATTCACCAGCGCCATCAACGGCTCGAAACCGTCGTAGGAAATGCCGATGATGCCGACCTTGCCGTTCGACTCCGGCACGTGCTTCACCAGCCAGGCGATGGTGTCGTAGGTGTCGGTGGAATCGTCCACGGGCGTGGGGTTCAACGGACCGTGCAGCGGCCGGTTCATGACGTAGGCGCCCTCGGATCCGAACTTGCCGCGAACATCCTGCACCACGCGGATGTAGCAGTCCTCGACGATGATGTCGGCGACGTTGTCGTAGCCCTGAAGAATCGGCTCCAGCCGGCCGCTGTACGCGTGGCTGGTCAACGCGTCGGCATTGTAAGGCGTGCGCGTGAGCAGCATGCCCGCATGATGCGCGCACTTGGGCACCAGGATCACCGTATGCAACTTGACCCCGTCGCGCATGGGTATCTCCACCACGCGACGCACGTATTCGAAACTGCCCGTCTTCGGCTTGAAATGAGCAGGCGTCTCGCCAGGATAATCCGGATACTTCGATTGCGGACTCGGCGCGGCCCAGACCGGCATGGCCAGCAGCAGCACCAAAGCACCAAGGATCGACAGAATGCGCAGCGAAGAAAAACCAGCGGACAGAGGTTTCATGACAGCCCCACGAGTGCGATCGATATTCGCCCACTGTAGCACCGTGAAGCACAGGTGAAAGAAGATCGTCCCGATACGCCGCCAGCTGAACGCCTCCGCCTCAAGCGCCTGAACACGCAACGCCCGCGTACTATGCTTGAAGTCATCTTTCCCGGATGTAGCTTGGGCAAGACATCGGCTGCGTCCCCGCAACACGGAGAAATGGCGCATGTCCGACACGCAAGACAAAGACCCAGCAGCACCCGCCGCCGAGGACAAGTCCCGCCTGCCCAGGGCGCCGTGGTATCCGATGCTCGAAGGACAACCGGCACTGGTGACGGGGGCCAATTCGGGTATCGGCGAAGCGGTGGCGCTGGGGTTGGCGCAATCGGGGGCCGACGTGATCGTCAATTACATTGCGCATCCGGAGGCGGCCGAGGAGATCGCGCACAGGATCGAGGGCATGGGGCGGCGCGCCATGGCCATCAAGGCCGATGTCGGCAAGGAAGACGACGTTGCGCGGATGTTCGACAAGGCGGTGGATCACCTGGGCACGCTGCACGTGGTGGTGGCCAATGCGGGGCTGCAGCGCGATGCGCCTTTCGACGAGATGACGCTTGAGCAGTGGAACACGGTCATCGGCGTCAATCTGACTGGCCAGTTTCTGACCGCGCGCGCGGCGGTGCGCGAGTTCAAGCGGCGCGGACCCGATCCGAAGGTGTCGGTCGCCACCGGCAAGATCGTTTGCATGAGCTCGGTGCACCAGCGGATTCCATGGGCCGGCCACGCCAACTACGCGGCGTCCAAGGGCGGCATCATGCAGTTGATGGAATCGATCGCGCAGGAACTGGCGCCGCACCGCATCCGCGTCAATGCCATCGCTCCCGGCGCGATCCGCACGCCGATCAATACGGCGGCCTGGAACACCCCCGAAGCCTATGCCGATCTGATGAGGCTGGTGCCGTACAAGCGCATCGGCGAGCCGGAGGACATCGCACGCGCAGCCGTCTGGCTGGCTTCGGATGCCGCCGATTACGTGACTGGCACCACGCTGTTCGTCGACGGCGGCATGACGCTGTTCCCGGGGTTCGCCACGGGCGGTTGATCGGGAATATCCGCCCTACTCAGGCCACGCGGTCGCCGGTGACGGTGTTTTTCTTGTGCCGCAGGTGAATCACGAGGTTGTACACCGACACGAATGCGGGGAACAGGTTCGACAGGATGCCCACCGAGTCATTCTTGCCGACCGTGAAATAGGCCAGCAGCAACGCGCTGCCGCACACCGACAACCACCAGAATGCCTGCGGCATGACCACGCGCTTGTGCTTGCGGGTGGCGTAAAGCTGCACGAACCAGCGACTGGTGAATAGCACCATGCCCAGAAAACCGACCGCCTTCCATGGAGTCAGCTCGAAAGTCGTCAGCGCATGAACAATGTGATGCCACTGGGAGACGAGGTAATCCATGGGATTCGCCTTGCAAGTCAAAAAACGGATTTTAGCAAGCGCCAGCCACTATTCGCGCCAATAGCTGTTTTCGTGCAAGCGCCAGCGGGCCGCCACATGCGGTGGGGACCGGGCAGGAAAGACCACTTCGACGGCTCCAGAAGTCGCCGTGTTGAAAAACGGAACGCCGGCTTCGGCGTAGCGTTTGACGACCGCCTTGGCCGGATGATGGAAACGATTGAGCCAGCCCGCCGAGGCGATCGCCAGCTGCGGCTGCAGGGCGGCAATGAACGCCTTGCTGGACGAGCTCTTGCTGCCGTGATGCGGCACCAGCAACACCAGCGGCGGTCCCTTGCCCACGGCATGCGCGACGCGCGATTCAATGCGGCTGGAGATATCGCCGGTCAACAAAGCGCGCCCGGCAAGCCCGCTCACCAGCAACACGCAGGAGCGGTCGTTGTCGCGGTAAAGCGACGGCTTGCCCTGCTCCGGGCTGACCATCCGAAAGCCCACCCCATCCCACTGCCAATGCTGACCGTCATGGCACTGGCGCATGTGCAGGCCGACCCGCTCCGGTTCGCCGCTCAGTTGGCGTGCCTGCGGATAAGCGGCTGCCACCGCCGGCGCGCCACCGGCATGATCGTTGTCGCCATGGCTGATCATCAGCATGCCCAGGTGATGCACGCCCAGCGCGTGCAGCATCGGAACGACCGCCACCCGGCCCAGGTCGAACCCCGAGGGATAGCGCGCACCGGCGTCGTAGACCATCGCGTGATGACGCGTGCGCACCAGCACCGACAG
>DASSTF010000104.1:0-11116 GCA_035708045.1 Rhodanobacteraceae bacterium
AGGCGGAACGGCCGGTGCAGCTCCGGCGCGGTACGGCGCAGCGTCATCACGCTGACCGGACCGGTCAGGTAGGAAATGATCGTCGCCACCGAGATCACCGCGGCCAGCGAATCCCAGCCGCGGAAGAAGAACAGGAACAGGAACGCCACCACCAGGTTCAGCCACATCGCCGGACGTGGCACGCCCGACTTCGGATCGATCCGCCCGAAGATGCGCGGCAGCGTGCCGTTGCGCTCCATGCCGTAGATCATGCGGGCGGTGGTGGCGGTGTAGGTCATGCCGGTGCCGCTGGGGCTGACGAAGGCGTCGGCATAGAGCAGGATCGCCAGCCAGTTGAGGTTGACCAGCACCGCCAGTTCCGCGAACGGCGAGCTGAAATCGATGCCGTTCCAGCCGGCCCGGGCCAGCAGGTCCGGCGGCACGGAACCGAGGTAGGCCACCTGCAGCAGCACGTACACCACGGTTGCCAGCACGATCGCGCCGATGATCGCGAACGGGATGCTTCGGCCTGGGTTGTGCGCCTCGCCGGCCAGGTTCACCGGGCTCTGGAAGCCGTTGAAGCTGAACACGATGCCGGCCGTGGCCACGGCAGTGAGGATTGCCGCGAAGTCGTTTGCATGGTTGCCGCCGGATGCGCCCACCGCGAGGTTCTCGCCGTGGAAGCCGCTGGCGATCAGCGCGATGCCGGTGGCCGCAGGAATGACCAGCTTGACCAGCGTGATCAGGCTGTTGGAGCGCGCGAACAGCTTGACGCTCCAGTAGTTGAGCAGGAAGTAGACGATCACCAGTGCACCGGCGATCGCCACGCCGAGCTGGCTCAACTCACCATGCTGGCCGGGTATGGCGTGGTAGAGGTCCTGCGCCCACTGCCATTTCCAGCCGGCCATGTACTGCACCGAGGCCTCCGCCTCGACCGGGATCACCGAGACGATCGCGATCCAGTTCGCCCATGCGGCGATGAAGCCGACCAGCGAGCCGTGCGAGTAGTGCCCGTAACGCACCATGCCGCCGGACTCGGGAAACATCGCGCCCAGTTCGGTATAGGTGAGGGCGATGGCGAGAATGATGATGGCGCCGATCACCCAGGCCCAGATGGCGCCGGGGCCGGACAACTGCGCCGCGCGCCAGGCGCCGAACAGCCAGCCCGAGCCGATCATGGAGCCCAGGCCGGTGAACATCAGGGCCCATGCGCCGACATCGCGGCGGATCGAGGAATTACCTGTCATATACCACTACTCGTGTTGAAGACGCCGGACGCGGGACGAACCCGGCAAACCGCCCCATGTTGGCAGAAGATGAACCCTCGTGCACTGCGCCACAGGTCATGAAGGACGGGTTCAGTCACGGGGAAATGCGCGGCGTAGACTGAAAACTCCTCTACATTCGGAGATTTGGAGATGAAACATTGGATGAATTTTGGCGTTGCCGGTTTGATGGTGATGTCCCTGCCGGCCCTCGCCGTGGCGCAAACCACGCCGACGCAAACCACCCCACCCACCAACACCCCGCAGACCATGCCGCAGCAGAGGCAGCAGCAGGGCATGCCGACGCAGAGAAGCACGCCGATGCGGGCATCGTCAGAGAAGGTCCAGAAGGAAGTTTCCATCGCGCATACCCATGCCCTGATGGCCCAGGGAGCGCAGACGGTCCAGAAGGCCCACGAGCATCTGCAGCACGTGATCAACTGTCTGGAGGGCCCGACGGGTACGGATTTCAACAGTCAGATGGAGAATCCCTGCAAGGGCGCGGGACAGGGCGCCTTGCCCGACAGCCAGGGCAATTCATCGAGGCAGCAACAACTGCGTCAGGCCGTGAGCCAGGCGAAGCAGGGGCTGCAGACCAAGGATCTGAGTTCGGCACAGGCGGATGCCAGCAAGGTGGCCAGCCTGTTGCAGGCGCAGTCTTCGCGCGGCATTTCCTCGGGCGGCATCCATTGATCGATCCTGCGGCGTCTACAGATCGCAGGAGCCCACCTGCGGGCCGGCTCCTGCGAAAAGCAGGTTGTCATGGGTGGGTTTTGTCGCGAACCGCCGTGTTCGCGAGGACATAAAGCATGGCCAGCCACGGCGGCAGGGCGAAAGCGATCCATGGCAGATTGCGCTGATCGAAACCGGGCAACACTTTGGCGATCAGGGCAAACACGGCGGCGGCCGTCAGCACGCCGGCCAGCCAGCGGCTGAAACGCGTACTGGCCAGACGCCAGGCGGCCGGCAGCAGCAACAGGGCCAGCGGGTTGAACAGCAGCAGGTTTTCGTTGGCCCAGGCCGAGTGATGCCGGGTGAATGCCCACAGGATGGCCATGCCGAGACCGGCGATGCCGGCGAACAGCAGCCACAGCGTGCCCAGGGTGGTGAAGGCGATGCGCGCCGCACGATGATCGCCGCGCCAATGGCCACTGGCTGCCAGCAACGCACCAAGAATCAGGCCCGCGATCAGCAACGGCGGGACGAGGTCGGGCGGTTGTTTGGGCGGCGCGGGCAGGCGCGCGGCGGCGACTTGCCGATCGCTGGCGACCAATGGGCGACCGTCGGGAAGGCGGACGTGGCGTATCTCGCGCATCAGCTGCATCGGTATGAAGCCGGCCTGCCAGCTGGTGAGCGGCTGGTCGGCGTAGCCGGAAAGGCCGAGATCCAGCACCAGCATCAGCCATGGCTGATTGGCCATCAGACGGTCGGTTTCGCGGCGGTAGGTGATGCCGTCGGAAGGCGTATCGAGCTGCGCCTTGATGATGCCGCCCAGCGCCTGGTCGAGGGCGTCGCGCACGCGCGTGGCGCAGTTGCGGGTGTAGTAGTCGTAGTCGTATTGGCGGTTTTCAGGCCGGAGATTCCACAGCAGGTAATCGCGCAGAGCGCTGGCCTGGGCCGGGGTCAGGTTCAGGCGTTGGCGATGCACGAAGCGGCCGGCCTGAATGTAGTAGGCGATTTCCGGCGCGCTCAGTTCGGCGTCCATGCTGTAGTGCATGTAGCCGCGCGCAAAGTTGAGCAGAAAATCCTTCTGGTTGAAATCGAAGACGCCGTAGTTGAAATTGACGGCCTCGCCGCTGACCGTGTCGCGGATCTCGATGGCGTCATGACCGAACCGCTCCCAGTAGATGGCGCCGGGGCCGTAAGTGATCAGCGACACTTCCAGGTCGGCGCCGGGCGCATTGGCCACGCCGGCACGGGCCGCCGGCAGCCAGGCGGATGCGGCAAGGAGAAGGAAGCCGGCGCGGATCAGGCAGCGGGTGAGGGTGCTCAAAGGGAAATCCCTGCGGGTTCTGATCTGCCGACTTTGCCACAACCCGTGGAGATCTTGCCGTGATTCGGCACGGCACGCCGGCGCCTTCGGCATCAATCGGCTGTGCCGTCACCCGGAGATGCTGCTCTGGCACCGGCATCGGATGCCTCGGCCGTGGATGAGGTCATCGCCCCGCGCCATGACGCGCGGACGTTCGGCAGGCTCATCCAGTGCAGGCAGCGCCGGAACAACATGCGGACGCCGACAAGGCCGAGCGCCAGCAGCCCGATCAGCACCAGCAGCGCCCATGCCCACGAGCCGAGCCACTGCGACAGGGCCACGCCCAGCAAGGCCAGCAGCGTCAATGCCAGAGCCGCGGCAAATGCCGCGCTCATCAGCATGGCCAGCAGTGTGATCCTGGCGGCGGAACGCGCCAGCCGCAGCTCGGCTTCCAGCAACTGCCACTGTGCCTGCGCCAGGTCGCGCCATGCACGGGCCGCCTTGCCAAGATCCTGCAGCCAGTGCGGTGAGGTGTCCGCGGCGGTGTCCTCATGACCTGTCATTGACGGGTATCCGCGTCGCCTCGGGAAGGCGTCAGTGCCGACGATGCAGCACCCAACCCAGCAGCCAGCCGGCGGCTACCGCCATCGCCAGCGATTGGGTCGGTTTGTCACGGATATGGTCGCACGCCTTGTCCTTCCAGTTGCCGGCATGTTCCCTGGCCTTGTGCAGTGCTTCGCGGCTGCGCTCGGCGGCGTATTCGGCGGTGCCGGCGAGCTTGTCGGCGCCGCGGTGCATGCCGTGCTCGACGCGGCTGGTCATGCGGTCGGTTGCCTCGCGGGTATGGCCGGCAGCCTGGGACGTGGATTCCTTGAATCGCTCGGCGCTTTCGGATGCAGCGGATGAGGTATCGGGATGGCTTGTCGAATTTTGGTCTGCCATGGGAAATTCTCCGGGGCGTAGTGGCGGGTCGTGTCCAGACATGATGGGCATATCCCCATGGAGCCTGCGCTGAATCGCGTCGACAGCCCCGTCTCTTGAATGGCAGACATTCATTTTTGTTGCACGTGCGTCACCGGAACGCGGCGGCGTTCCGTCGTTCAACGCCCCGCATGGAGTGTGCGACACGCGCCGCATCCATTGTTCCCGGCACGCAAACACCGCCTGAATCATGCGCGCCCATCGGCGCCGGCTTCAGCGCAGCCTAACCATGGACGGAGCAGGGTGAGAGCCTTCGATGCATCCCGGCAACGCGGGCTTCCGGTCCGTCGTTTGGCCGCACACGCATTGCCCAAACATCACCTGGCGATCCATGCGAGCGACGTGGCCATTGCCCTTACACGAATGGAGCAACGACATGAGCGAGACAGTAGGCGACTTCATCCTGCAGCGGCTCAGCGACTGGGGTATCCGGCAGATATTCGGCTATCCTGGCGACGGCATCAATGGCCTGATGGGCGCGTTGGGTCGCGCCGAAGATCGCTTCAACTACACCCGCGTACGGCACGAGGAAATGGCCGCATTCATGGCTTGCGCATATGCCAAGTTCACGGGCGATTTGGGCGTGTGCTTCGCCACCTCCGGCCCCGGCGCCATCCATCTGCTGAACGGGCTGTATGACGCCAAGATGGATCACATGCCGGTGCTGGCCATCGTCGGTCAGCAGGCGCGTACGGCGTTGGGCAGCGATTATCAGCAGGAAGTGGATTTGCAGGTGCTGTTTCAGGACGTCAGCGATTATGTCGAAACCGCGATGGCGCCTGCGCAAGTGCGTCACATCCTGGATCGCGCGATACGCATTTCCAAATCCGAAAATGGCGTCAGCACCTTGATCGTTCCCAACGACCTGCAGGAAATGGATGCGGTGGCCAGCCCGCCGCGTTCGCACGGCAACGTCTATTCCGGCGTGGGGTATTCGGCTCCGCGCATCATGCCGGACGAGAGCGACCTCAGGCGCGCCGCCGACGTGCTCAACGCAGGTGCGAAGGTGGCCATGCTGGTCGGCGCCGGTGCATTGAAAGCCACCGACGAAGTGCTCGATGTGGCCGAAAAGCTGGGCGCCGGCATCGCCAAGGCGTTGCTCGGCAAGGCGGTGGTGCCGGACGATTTGCCCTTCGTCACCGGTTCGATCGGGCTGCTGGGCACCAAGCCGAGCTGGGAGCTGATGACCGAATGCGACACCTTGCTGATGGTCGGCACCACGTTCCCGTACGTCGAGTTTCTGCCCAAGGACGGCAAGGTGCGCGCGGTGCAGATCGACGTGGCGCCGCGCAACATGTCCATCCGCTATCCCACCGAAGTCAACCTGGTGGGTGATGCGGCGGCGGTCCTGCGGCAACTGTCGCCCCTGCTCAAGCCGCGTGAGGACGACAAGTGGCGCAAGAAGATCACCGACAACGTCGCATCGTGGTGGAACGACGTCGAGGACAGGGCCATGCAGCCGGCCAACCCGATCAATCCGCAGCGGGTGTTCACCGAAATGTCCTCGCGCCTGCCCGACCACTCGATCCTCTGCGGCGATTGCGGATCGCACACCAACTGGTACGCGCGCAACGTCAGGATGCGACGCGGCATGATGGGCTCGCTGTCGGGCAAGCTCGCCACCATGGGCAGCGGCATGCCTTACGCCATCGCGGCCAAGACCGCGTATCCCGACAGGCCGGTGATCGCCATGGTCGGCGATGGCGCCATGCAGATGAACGGCAATGCGGAGCTGATCACGGTCAAGGAATATTGGAAGCGCTGGGACAACCCCTGCTTCGTGGTGCTGGTGCTGCACAACAACGATCTCAACCAGGTCACCTGGGAACAGCGCGTTCTGGCGGGCGATCCCAAGTTCGAACCGTCGCAGGACGTGGAGGATTTTCCCTACGCGCGCTATGCCGATCTGCTCGGCTTGAAGGGCATCCGCATCGACAACCCCGATGACATCGGCAGGGCGTGGGACGAGGCTTTCGCATCCGACTGTCCGGTGGTGCTGGACTTCATCACCGATCCGGACGTGCCGCCGCTGCCGCCGCACATCAAGTGGGAGCAGGCCAAGGCCTACATGTCCACCCTGGCCAAGGACGATCCCAACGAGGCCGGCATCATCAAACAGACCGCGCGACAGGTCATGGCCGGCGTCATGCCGCATCGCGACAAGGAGAACCCGTGAGCAAGCCGGCGCCTGCGATCGACCGGGTCGAGGCCACGGCGTATCGCATACCGACGGACAGCCCGGAAGCCGACGGCACCATCGCCTGGGACAGCACCACCATCGTGATCGCGCAGGTGCATGCCGGCGGCATCGTCGGCATCGGCTACACCTACGGACATGCCGCCATCGCCGCGCTGATCGACAGCCCCTTGCGCGATTGCCTCATGGAGCACGATCCGGAGGATATTCCGGGCGCCTGGAAACGCATGAACCGGGCGTTGCGCAACATGGGACGCCCCGGCGCGGGCCTGATGGCCATTGCCGCGCTCGATCATGCATTGTGGGACCTCAAGGCGCGACTGCACGAAATCAGCGTGGTCGACCTCATGGGCGCCGCGCGCCTCAGCGTGCCCGTGTACGGCAGCGGCGGCTTCACCAGTTACAGCGTCGAGCGCCTGCAGGAACAACTTGCCGGCTGGGTGGCCGATGGCCTCTACATGGTCAAGATGAAGGTCGGCACGTATCCCGATGCGGATGCCGCGCGCGTGCATGCCGCGCGCGAAGCCATCGGCGCGGATGCTTCGCTGATGGTCGATGCCAACGGCGCCTACACGCCGCGTCAGGCGCTCGCGCAGGCGATGCATTTTGCCGACGACGGCGTCTGCTGGTATGAGGAGCCGGTGTCGTCGGACGATCTGGAACATCTCGCATGGCTGCGTGCGCGCCTGCCAGCGACGATGCAGTTGACCGCCGGTGAATACGGCTGGGACGACTGGTATTTCCGGCGCATGCTCGCCGCCGGCGCGGTCGACGTGCTGCAAGTGGACAGCACGCGCTGCGGCGGTTTCACCGGCTTCCTGCGGGCGGCGGCGTTGGCGCATGCCCACGGCGTGCCGGTGTCCGCGCATTGCGCGCCCGCATTGCATGCCCACGTGTGCGCCGCGCTCGGCAACGTGTCCAGCATCGAATACTTCCACGACCACACGCGCATCGAATCCATGTGCTTCGACGGCTTGCCCGAACTGCACGCCGGCGCGCTGGTGGTCGATCGCAACCGTCACGGCCTCGGCCTGCAGTTGAAGGCAGCGGACATGGCCGCCTACGAGGTGGGCGGCCATGTGGGCTGATGCCGACATCATGCCGATCACGCCGCCGGCGAATGCTGCACGCAACGCGTCGTCATGACATCACCTTTCCATTCGTTGGAGGATTCCATGAAAACCCGAAAGATCGTGGTCATCACCGGCGCATCGGCCGGCGTGGGGCGCGCCACCGCGCATGCCTTTGCCCGCGACGGCGCCAGCGTCGCCTTGCTGGCGCGCGAAAACGAAGCGCTCGAAGCGGCCGCCGACGAGGTTCGCGTCCTCGGTGGACAGGCGCTGGCCCTTGCCGTCGACGTGTCCGACGCGGATCAGGTGGAAGCCGCCGCCGCGCGCGTCGAAGATGAATTCGGCCCCATCGACATATGGATCAACGCGGCCATGGTGACCGTGTTCGCGCCGGTTCACGATATCCGTGCGGATGAATTCCGGCGCGCCACGGAGGTGACCTACCTCGGCGCGGTGCACGGCACCATGGCCGCACTCAAGCGCATGCGCACACGCGATCGCGGCACCATCGTGCAGGTCGGTTCCGCGCTGGCCTACCGCGCCATTCCGTTGCAGTCGGCGTATTGCGGCGCCAAGTTCGCCATCCGTGGCTTCACCGATGCCCTGCGTGTGGAGCTGATGCACGAAGGCAGCCACATCCACGTCACCATGGTGCAGTTGTCGGCTTTCAACACGCCGCAATTCGACTGGGCGCGCACGCGCCTGTCCAGGCCCCCGCAGCCGGTGCCGCCGATCTATCAGCCGGAAGTGGCCGCGCGCGGCATCCATTGGGCGGCCCTGCATCGTCGTCGCGAACTGTTTGTGGGGTTTCCCGCCGTCAAGGCGATCCTCGGCAACAAGCTGATGCCCCGGCTGGCGGATCGGATGCTGGCCAAAAGTGCGTATCAGGGGCAGATGGGCCAACGCGATATGCCCGAGCATCGGCCCGACAATCTCGAGCACGCCGTGCATGGCGATTACGGCACCCACGGTCGCTTCGACAGCCGTGCCCGGGGTTACAGTGTGCAGTTGTGGCTCACGACCCATCGCGGCATCGTTGCCGTCGTCGCCGCGGGCGCGGTGGCGCTGACGGCCGCTTGCGGGGTGATGCGTCATCGCCACCGGCACGGCAATCATTGATTGCTTCGAAAATCGCCGGCTGATCGTACAAAAACCTGCCGCCATAAACGAAGCCCGTTCGCCCTGAGGTATCGAAGGGCAATCCCCAAGCTTCCCGTGCCGTTCATGGTCCGATACGCGAAGCGTACCCTGTGCTGAGCTTGTCGAAGCATCACCACGAACGGTTGGGGGTTATCGAGCGACGTGTGGTGATGATGCTATAAACGAAGTCCGTTCGCCCTGAGGTATCGAAGGGCGATCTTCAAGTTTCCCGTGCCGTTCATGGTTCGATACCTCACCACGAACGGTGGGGGTTATCGGGTGACGTATGGTGATGACACCATAAACGAAGTCCGTTCGCCCTGAGGTATCGAAGGGCAATCCCCAAGTTTCCCGTGCCGTTCATGGTTCGATACGCGAAGCGTACCCTGTGCTGAGCTTGTCGAAGCATCACCACGAACGGTTGGGGGTTATCGGGTGACGTGTTGCAACGAGTGTCAGCGATAATGTTTCGAAGCCCTGAAATAACAGGAAAACGGAATGTCTTGTCACCAAGGCGGCGGCACCGGTATGCGCACCAGAAAATCGGTCAGCGACAGCCCGACCAGCAGCGCCAGCCATATGAAACCCAACGCCGAGGTCATGATCGTCAACGCGCGCGCCCGGCTTTCGTGCATGAAAAAAACCATCAGCAGCAGGACGGACGTCACGGCAATGGCGAGCCGAATCACCGTGTTGAAAAATCCCAGGTTCACGAAGGATGTTCCGATGGCGATCAGCAGCAGCACCTGCAGTCCGACCAATGTCCACACGTAAAGCTTGATCGGTTTGATCTTCGGGCCTTGTCTTGATGGAGGATTCATCCCGACCTCCCGATCAGATACAGCAGGGGAAAAACGAAAATCCACACCACGTCGACCAGATGCCAGTACAGCCCGGCCAGTTCGAGCGCGGTGTAGTCGTGTTCGCCGTAGCTGCCGCGCGCGACGCGTATCGCCATGCCCGCGTTGACGCAGACGCCGATGAACAAATGCAGCGAGTGGAAACCGGTGATGAAGTAATACAGGCAATAGAACAACTCCTTGGCTTTCCAGTACGGCCCGCTCTGGTGATAGTCGATGCCGGGAATCAGGTGCTTGAAATAATCAGTGCGGTATTCGAGGCCGTGGATGAACAAAAATCCGCACCCCAGCAATGCCGTCAGACCGAGAAAAAAGACCCCCAATCGACGCTGTTCCATCCTCACCGCGCGAATACCGAGCATGATCGTGATGCTGCTTACCAGCAGCACCGCCGTCTCGATCGAGCCGAGCAGCAGATCGGTATCGCGGCTGGCTTCGGCAAACCCGGCGGAATGCATGGTGCGCAGGATCAGATAGGAAGCAAACAGCACGCCGAAGAACATGATTTCGGTGGCCAGGAAAATCCACATGCCGATCGTGGCGGTGTCGCGCTGCTGCAAGGGATCGTCGAACTGTTTTTCGACTTCCTTGGCGGGGCTTTTGTGGTGCTTTATTTCAAGCGCGCGGGTGTTCATGGCGCCGGCTCGTCGTAGGCGTAGGCTTCGTGCACCACCGGCGGGTGCCTGAAATTGTTCTCGGGCGGCGGCGAGGTCGTCTGCCATTCCAGGCCGCGCGCCTGCCACGGGTTGTTGCCGGCCTTGCGCCCGTAGCGCAGCGACCACAGCAGATACAGCAACGGCAGCAGGTAGGACAGCGCCAGAATCGAGGCGCCCGCCGATGACAGTACGTTGAGTGTCTGGAAATGCGGCGCATAGGAGTGGTAACGCCGTGGCATGCCTTCGTAGCCCAGGATGTACTGCGGGAAAAACGTCAGGTTGAAACCGACGAACATCAGGATCGCGGAGAACTTGGCCGGCCCTTCCGGATAGAGGCGTCCGGTCACCTTCGGCCACCAGAAGTGGATGCCGCCCATGTAGGCCATCACCGAACCGCCCACCATCACGTAATGGAAGTGGGCGATCACGAAATAGGTGTCGGTCAGCGGCACGTCAAGCGCCGGGGCCGCGAGCATGAGCCCGGTCAGGCCGCCCATGGTGAAAAGGCCGACGAAGCCCAGCGCGTACAGCATCGGCGACTCGAAACTGATGTCGCCCTTGTGCAACGTGCTGGTCCAGTTGAACACCTTGATCGCCGACGGCACCGCGACGACGAAGCTCAACAGCGAGAACACCATGCCCGCGTACACCGACATGCCGGCCACGAACATGTGGTGGCCCCAGACCATAAAGCCGATCACGGCGATGGCCAGCATCGACCAGGTCATGAACTTGTAGCCGAAGATGCGCCGCCGGGTGAAACAGGAAATGATCTCGCTGACCAACCCCATCGCCGGCAGGATCATGATGTACACCGCCGGATGCGAATAGAACCAGAACAGATGCTGGAACAGCAGCGGATCGCCGCCCAGCGCCGGATCGAACACGCCCACGCCCATGCCGCGTTCCAGCCCGATCAGCGCCAGCGTCATCGCCAGCACCGGCGTGGCCAGCACCATCACCAGGCTGACCGCGTACATCGCCCACACGAACAGC
>DASSTF010000105.1:0-9716 GCA_035708045.1 Rhodanobacteraceae bacterium
GCTGGTTCGAAACCCGTGCAGCCGCCGAAGCCGCCGCCACCGACATGGCCGCCGCCTTCGCCGCTGCCGGCCTCGACAGCGATGCCCACGTCGTTCCCGTCAACGGCGCCGCCGCCGAGCTGCGGGACGCGGCATGACAACCTTGTACGCATGTGTATGTAGGAGCCTGCCTGCAGGCGACCAGCCTCAAGGCATGATCGCGCCCTGAGGCAATCGCCTGCAGGCAGGCTCCTACACAAGCGCTGGTCATGTAATTCCGCCCCCGTTCGTCCTGAGCGTAGCGAAGCGAAGTCGAAGGACACTCAAACCCCATGCACTACATCAGCACCCGCCAACACGCCCCCGCAGCCACCCTCGGCGAAGCCATCACCGCCGGTCTGGCCCCGGATGGCGGCCTGTACGTTCCCGACGCCATGCCGCGCGTCGACCCGCGCACCCTGTCTCCGGACGCCACTCTGGCCGAGCTTGCCGTCCCGCTGCTGACGCCCTTTTTCGATGGCGACACCCTGCGCGAAGCTCTTCCTGCCATCGCCGCCGAGGCCCTGGATTTCGCAGCCCCCGTGCAAGCCCTGCCATGGGCCGACGCCGATCTGCTGGAGCTGTTCCATGGCCCCACCGCCGCCTTCAAGGATTTCGGCGCGCGCTTCCTGGCCGCCTGCCTGCACCACCTGCGCAAACCAACCGACCCGCCGCTGACCATCCTTGTCGCCACTTCCGGCGATACCGGCGCGGCCGTCGCGGCGGCCTTCCACCGCGTGCCCGGTTTCCGCGTCTGCATCCTGTATCCCGAAGGCCGCGTGTCGCCGCGTCAGGCGCACCAGCTCGGCTGCTTCGGCGACAACGTGCGCGCGCTGCGCGTGGCCGGCAGCTTCGACCAGTGCCAGCAGATGGTGAAGCAGGCGCTGGGCGACGCCAAACTGCAAACACGCGTGCCCATGAGCTCGGCCAACAGCATCAGCCTCGGTCGCCTGCTGCCGCAGATGACCTACTACGCGCAAACCGCCATGCGCCACCAGCGCGAACACGGCCAGCCGGCCAACTTCATCATCCCCACCGGCAACCTCGGCAATGCCCTCGCCTGCACGTGGGTGCGCGCGCTGGGCCTGCCTGTCGGGCGCATCCACCTGGCGGCCAACGCCAACGCCACGTTGCCGGAATATTTCGCCGGCAACGCCTATCGACCACGCGAAGGCATCCCCACCCTGGCCAACGCCATGGACATCGGCGCACCCAGCAATTTCGAGCGCCTGCGCTGGCTGTACCGCAACGACGACGCGGTCCTGCGCACCGCCTTCACCGCCGGCAGCACCGCCGACAACGCCATCCGCCGGACCATCGCCGCCACCGCGCGCGACCACGACCTCGTCGTCTGCCCGCACACCGCCACCGCCATGCACGAACTCGCGCGCCTGCGCGCCGCCGGCGACCGCACCCGCTGGACCGTCGTCGCCACCGCGCATCCGGCCAAGTTCGACACCGTGGTCGAGCCGCTGGTCGCGCGAAGCGTTGCCGTGCCGCCCGCGCTGGATCGCTTGCTGCAACGACGCAGCCATGCCGAGTCCATGCCGGCGGAAAGCGCGGCGTTGCGGCACGTGCTGGGAAGCGGCTGATCGCGCAAAACCCGTGCGCGCAAGCACCGTCGAGCGACCGGCGGTATGGGCACTATTCCGCCATGAGGAACTTTCAGCGCCCACCCCATCGGTCGTAGCCGTGCCGCTTGAGGATGCGCAGCACCTTGTCCACGGGCAGCGCGTGCACCGTGTGATGGTCGCGCCCCGTCATGCTGCGGGCGTGAAACAGCGAGTTGATGATGGCTTCCTCGGTGGCCTCGATGGTGGCCATGAACAGCGGCGACATGGCGTCGTTGCGCATAACGCTGACCTTGCGCAGGCGCTGATCGGGCTGGTACGGGATGCGCACGGCCGCGTTGGTGGAAAAGGCGATCACGTAATCGCCGCTGCCGTTGGAGGCGATGCCGCCGGTGCGCGCCAGGCCGAGGATCGCGCGCTTGGCGATGCGTTTGAGATTGCGCGCATCCAGTGGCGCGTCGGTGGCGACCACGATCATGCACGAGCCGTCGGGCGAGTAGTTCAGCTGGTTGCGCAGGTAATAGTTGTCGAGCGCCTTGCCGATCAGCGCACCGTCGATGCGCAGCACGCCGCCGAAATTCGTCTGCACCAGTACGCCCACCGTGTAGCCGCCGAGCGAATCCGGCAGCTTGCGCGACGAGGTGCCGATGCCGCCCTTGAAACCGAGCGCCACCGTGCCGGTGCCGGCGCCGACATCGCCTTGTTCGACCATGCCGCTTTTCGCCGATGCGATGGCGTCGAGCACATCCTGTTTGGTCACGTGGCGGCCGCGGATGTCGTTGAGGTAGCCGTCGTTGGTTTCGCCGACCACCGGATTGACCGAACGCACGTCGCCGTTTTCGGGGAAGGAAAAGGTATAGTCGATCAATGCATCGGCCGCGGTCGGCACGCTCAGCGTGTTGGTCAGGATGATGGGCGTCTCGATATTGCCCAGTTCCTCGATCTGCGTGGTGCCGGTCAGTTTGCCGAAGCCGTTGCCGACGTACGTGGCGGCCGGCACCTTGCTCTGGAAGATGTTGCCCGGATGCGGCAGGATCGCGGTGACGCCGGTGCGGACATCGTCGCCTTCGATGAGCGTCTTCTGCCCGACCTGCACGCCCGGCACGTCGGTGATCGCGTTCCATTTTCCGGGTTGCAGCACACCGATGTCGATGCCGTAGGCACGCAGGTTCTTGTGCTGAGCATGGGCCGGCATCCCGGCCATCAACAGGAATGCCGCGACGGCAAAACGCAAATACATGATCGATCTCCCGTTGGGTCATGAAGAACGGCGGGTGATTTCAAACCCGAGGCACGACATGCTCGAATCACCGAAGCAGGCGCCTGGTGGGCTTCGACAGCCTAACCTACATCCACATGCGGCATCGGCGAGCAGTGCCGCCCTGCCTGCCTGTCTGAACTTCGCGGTTCGCGAAGGAGTCTGATGAACGGATAAATCGACAGGGATGCCCTGAGTGAATGCCGATGATGTCTGGTTTCATGGAAGCGTCGGACGCGTGGCGGCCCTCGTGGCGGTGCTCGTCGTGCACGTGGCGACCTTTGTCTTCATTACGCTTCCGACGGCTCCCTTCAAGTCGAACCGTGTGGACGGGCGCACCGAGTCGCATCGCACGATGCGGATTCGCCTGATCGACGCGCCTTCCCCTCCCGCGCATGCCGGACAGCGGCAAAACAGGAGCGCAAGCCCGCACCTCAGACGGAAAAGACCGGATACGGCACACGCACCGCGCCGCCCGCGCCACAAGCGCGTACGACAGACGGCGCGTGAACCTCTCGATCTGTCACTGCCAGCCATGCATACGGGAACCGGTGATGATGAATTCACCGTGGGGCGGCATCTGGGGCCGGAACAAACCCATCCGCGTTATCGACTCCCGGGCGGCGGACACGTGGCCGGTGCACCGCGTCTCCATCTTGCGGATCCACGGACGCAGGGCATCGCGGGTGCCGTACGGGCGCTTCAAGGATTGCTCGGCGTGCCCGATTCCCATTGCATCGACGTGGACAGCTGGCGCGGCATGACGCAGGAAGAACGCCTTGCGCATCACGTGACGGAAGCCGACATCGAACGCACGGCCGAACAACATGGGTGCGTGCCGATGCAGCGGCATCCGGCTCCGCCGGGAATTCCGCGGCCACCATGGGTGCCTCCAGGCCACTAGGGAAATTCCGAACAAGTCCTGGGGACGTCCTTCGATACGCGAAGCGTACCCCGTGCTGAGCCCTTCGACAGGCTCAGGACAGGCTTGTCGAAGCATCAGGGCGAACGGGTTTTGGTGTGGGTTTCCATCCCGCCTCGACCCTCAAGCGGAATTGGTTTCGGAAAAAGTCCAAGACATGCCGACATGTCATATGGACGTCCATACATTTTTGCCGATTGCCTGTTGACAGGCTCCGCCTGCTGCCCGTAGCTTGATTCGCATGTTCACGAACCCGCGCCAGCCGCTGTTTTTCGCCCGCCGCCACCTTGCGGCGATCGGCGTGCGCGCGCCTTCCACGCGGTTGATCTCCCTCGTGCTCGTACTCGTGCTTATTACCTGCGCAGGTGCGGGATAGGGCGCGCGTCGAAAAAACGACTCGACACAACCCAGACCCCGCACCCGAAAGGATGCGGGGTTTTTTCTTGCTCATTCATCGGTGGAGAAGACCATGCCAGCCAGCCAGCCAAACACCGCAAGCTCGAAGGAGGACGACGTGCGCGAGCGCGTGCGCATCTTCGACACCACCCTGCGCGACGGTGAGCAGGCGCCCGGGTTTTCCATGAACCGGACGCAGAAGCTGCGCATGGCCGCGGCGCTCGGCGAACTCGGCGTGGACGTGCTGGAGGCGGGGTTTGCACAGGCTTCGGAAGACGATTTTGCCGCCGTCGCGGCCATCGCCGGAGCCGTGCGCGGACCGTCGATATGCAGTCTGGCGCGCTGCGTGCGCGGTGATGTGGAATCCGCCGCGCGGGCGCTGGAAAAGGCGCGCGCGCCGCGCCTGCACCTGTTCCTGTCGACCAGCCCGCTGCACCGTGAATACAAGCTGCGCATGAGCAAGGCGCAGGTGGTGGACGCCGCCGCGAGCATGGTCGAGCTGGCGCGTTCGCTGTGCGACGACGTCGAGTTTTCGCCCGAGGACGGCATGCGCACCGAGCCGGATTTCCTGGTCGAGGTGCTGGATGCCGCGGTCGCCGCCGGCGCCACCACGCTGAACGTGCCCGACACCGTCGGCTACATGACGCCGGACGAAATCCGCGCCCGCTTCGAATTCCTGCGCGCCAACGTGCGCGATGCCGACAAGGTGGTGTTCTCGGCGCATTGCCACGACGACCTCGGCATGGCGGTGGCCAATTCGCTGGCGGCCGTCGCCGGCGGCGCGCGCCAGGTCGAGTGCGCCGTCAACGGCATCGGCGAGCGCGCCGGCAATGCCTCGCTGGAAGAAGTGGCGATGGCGCTGCGCCTGCGCGGCGCGCACATGGGCGTCGATTGCGGCCTGGACACACGTCGCCTGTACCCGGTCTCGCGGCTGCTGGCGCAGGTCACCGGGCAGAACGTGCAACGCAACAAGGCGATCGTCGGCGCCAATGCGTTCGCGCACGAGTCGGGCATCCACCAGCATGGCGTGCTGAGCCATCCCGGCACCTACGAAATCATGCGCGCCGAGGACGTCGGCGTGCCGAAGATACCGCTGGTGATGGGCAAGCATTCCGGCCGCGCGGCGCTGTCCGAGCGCCTGCAGACCCTGGGTTTTGCGCCGGACAAGAGCGAGCTGGACCGCATCTTCGTGCAGTTCAAGCGCCTGGCCGACAAGAAGCGCGAAGTCTACGACGGCGACCTGGAAGCATTGGCGCTGGGCCGCGATCCGGATACCGCCGGTCCCTGGCGCATCGCACACCTGAATACCGTGTCGCACTTCGGCGGCGGCGCCTCGGCTTCGGTCACGTTGCGTCACGAGGACGGTCACGAGGCTTCCGAGGCGGCGATCGGCGACGGCCCGGTCGATGCCGTGTTGCGTGCCTTGCAGCGCGCCACCGGCGAATCGCTGGAGCTCACCGATTTCCGCGTCAACGCGGTCAGCGAAGGCGGCGATGCGCAGGGCCGCGTGGTGCTGGACGTGCGTCACGGTGAACGCAACTGGCGCGGACACGGCTTTTCCACCGACATCGTCGAAGCCGCCGCGCATGCGGCGCTGGACGTGGTCAACCGCATCGCCCGTGCCGGCATGACCGCGGCGCCTCAACCGGCACGGGAGTCGGCATGAATACCTCCGTCATATGGCACAACGGCACACTGAAACCGTGGCACGAGGCGACCGTGCATGTCAGCGCGCATGCCCTGCATTACGGTTCGTCGGTATTCGAGGGCATGCGCGTGTATGCCACGCCCGACGGTCCGCAGTTTTTCCGCCTGCGCGACCACACCCGGCGCCTGTTCGCCTCGGCGCGCATGTACGGCATCGACGTCGGCCATGACGCGGCGGGCATCGACGCCGCCTGCCACGCCGTGGTCGCCGCCAACGGCATGGCCTCGGCCTACGTGCGTCCGCTGGTGTTCCGCGGCGCCGGTGGTCTGGGCGTGCTGGCCGACGACAAGGCGCCGGTGGACGTGGTGGTGCTGGCGCTGCCGTGGGGCAACTACCACGGCGATGCGCGCGAGCAGGGCGCGGACGTGTGCGTCAGTTCCTGGCGGCGCCCGGCCGCCGACACCACGCCGACCTGGGCCAAGGCCGGCGGCCATTACCTCAACAGCCAACTGGTGGCCGCCGAGGCGCGCCGGCACGGTTATGCCGAAGGCATCGTGCTCGGCGTGGACGGCCTGCTCAGCGAAGGCGCGGCCGAAAACCTGTTCGTGGTGGCCGATGGCGCGCTGGTCACGCCGCCGACCAGCGCCGGGTTGCTGGTCGGCATCACCCGCGACAGCGTGATGATCCTGGCGCGTTCGCTGGGCCTGGCGGTCGAGGAACGGGCGATGCCGCGCGAGGCGCTGTATGCCGCCGACGAAGTGTTCCTGTGCGGCACCGCCGCCGAGATCACACCGGTGCGCTCGGTCGACGGCATGGCCGTCGGCGCCGGTGGCGTCGGCCCGGTCACGAAGCGCCTGCAGGACGCCTTCTTCGGCCTGTTCGAGGGCCGCACCGAAGATCCATGGCACTGGCTGACGCCGGTGGCCGCCACACACGACCACACCGCTCCGGAAATCGAGGAAACCGCTGCATGAGTTCCCCACGCACCCTGTTCGAGAAAGTCTGGGACGCGCGTGAAGTGCGCGCCCAGGACGCGGCCAGCCCGGCCATCCTGGCGATCGACCTGCACCTGATCCACGAAGTCACCTCGCCGCAGGCCTTCGACGAATTGCGTCGCCGCGACCTGAAAGTGCGGCACCCCGAACGCACCCTGGCGACGCTGGACCATTCCACGCCGACGTTGCCGCCCGCCGCCGACGGCGAGCGCGCTTGGGCCACGCCGGCGGCGCGCGCGCAGGTGGAGAAGATGCAGGCCAACTGCCGCGAATTCGGCATCGACCTGCACGGCTGGGACAGCGACGCGCGCGGCATCGTGCACGTGATGGGGCCGGAACTGGGCGCCACGCAGCCGGGCATGACCATCGTCTGCGGCGACAGCCACACCGCCACGCACGGCGCGTTCGGGGCATTGGCCTTCGGCATCGGCACCACCGAGGTCGGCCACGTGCTGGCCACGCAGTGCCTGCTGCAAGCCAAACCGAAAACCATGGCCATCCACGTCGACGGACATCTGAAACCGGGCGTGTCGGCCAAGGATCTGATCCTGCACATCATCGGCGTGATCGGCGTCGATGGCGGCACCGGCTACGTGCTGGAATACCGCGGCCCGGCCATCGAGGCGCTGTCGATGGAACAGCGCATGACGGTGTGCAACATGTCGATCGAGGCCGGCGCGCGCGCCGGCATGATTGCGCCCGATGCAATCACCTTCGCGTGGCTGAAGGATCGCGCGCGCGCGCCGTCGGGCGAGGCCTGGGATCGCGCCGTGGCGCACTGGAAAACCCTGGCCAGCGATCCCGGCGCCCGCTACGACCGCGAAGTGCACATCGATGCGAACCGGATACGGCCGACCGTCAGCTACGGCACCCATCCGGGCATGGTGACGGCGCTGGATGCCCCGCTGCCGGCCGCGAACACCGCGCCGCAGCGCCGCGCCTTCGACTACATGCGCGTGACGCCCGGCCAGGTCATGGCCGGCACGCCGGTGGACGTGGTGTTCGTCGGCAGTTGCACCAACGGTCGCCTGTCCGACCTGCGCGACGCCGCACGGCAGTTGCAGGGACGGCGCGTGGCCGAGCGCGTGCGCATGCTGGTGGTGCCCGGTTCCGAAGCGGTGCGTCGTGCCGCCGAGGCCGAGGGCTTGGACCGCGTGTTCCGCGAAGCCGGTGCCGAATGGCGCGAGCCGGGCTGCTCGATGTGCATCGCCATGAACGGCGACATCGGCGAACCGGGCCAACTGGTCGTGTCCACCTCCAACCGCAATTTCGAGGGCCGCCAGGGCAAGGGCGTGCGCACGGTGCTGGCCAGCCCGGCCACCGCCGCCGCCTCCGCCGTGGCCGGCCGCCTGACCGATCCCACCGAAACCCTGACCGAGGCCGCCGCATGAAGCCCCTGCGTCAACTGCGCTCGCGCACCGCCGTGCTGGCCGATGCCAACATCGATACCGACCGCATCATCCCCGCGCGCTTCCTGACCACCACCGAGCGTGTCGGTCTGGGCAAGCATGCTTTCCACGACTGGCGCTATCGCGACGACGGCAGCCTGGATCCGGATTTCGCGCTGAACAAGCCCGAGGCCGAAGGCTGCGAAATCCTGGTCGCCGGGCACAATTTCGGTTGCGGTTCTTCGCGCGAGCACGCGCCGTGGGCCTTGCTGGACGCCGGCATCCACGCCGTGCTGTCGAGCGAGATCGCCGACATCTTCCGCAACAACGCGCTCAAGAACGGGTTGCTGGCGATCGTGGTCGATCCGGCCGAGCACCGCTGGCTGCTGGATCACCCGGGCGTCGAATTGGTGATCGACGTCGAGGCTGGCCACATCGAATTGCCCGACGGCGGGCGTTTCACGTTCACGCTGGATCCGTTCGCGCGGCATTGCCTGCTCGAAGGCGTCGACCCGATGGGTTTCTTGCTGCAGCACATGGATGCCATCGAGGCGTTCGAGCAGGCGCGGGAGGCGGCGGCATGAATCACGTCATCGAAGCGCTTCAAACAACGACCCGGCGCCAACGAAACCCGTTCACCCTGGCATTTCGAAGCCCAAGCTCCAGGTTCCTCGCGCCGTTCATGGTTCGATACCTCACCACGAACGGAGGGAGGGCTGAGGTGTGCATGCACAAGCCCCACCGAAACCCGTTCGCCCTGAGGTATCGAAGGGCGACCCCCAAGTTCTCCGTACCGTCCATGATCCGATCCCTCACCACGAACGGAGGGAGGGCTGAGGTGTGCATGCGCAAGCCCCACCAACACCCGTTCGCCCTGAGGTATCGAAGGGCGACCCCCAAGTTCCCCGTACCGTCCATGGTTCGATACCTCACCACGCATGGTGAAGCGATTGAAGCGCATGAATCCGGACATCCCCGAGGAGATTTTGCATGAAGGCCAACCTGGCTGTTTTGCCCGGCGACGGTGTCGGCCCCGAAGTGGCCGCGGCCGCAGTGTCCGTGCTGAAGGAAATCGCCGAACGTTTCGGCCACCAGTTCGACTTCAGCGAGCACCCGATCGGCGGCTGTGCCATCGACGCGACCGGCGAGCCGTTGCCCGAGGCCACCCGCGAAGCCTGCCTGCGTGCCGATGCCGTGCTGCTGGGCGCGGTCGGCGGCCCGAAATGGTCGGATCCGTCGGCACCTGTGCGTCCCGAACAGGGCCTGCTGGCCCTGCGCGCGGCGCTGGGCGTGTACGCCAACCTGCGTCCGGTGCAGGTGCATCCGGTCCTGGCCGCGCGCTCGCCGCTGAAGGACGAGAAGCTGGCGGGCGTGGACTTCATCGTCGTGCGCGAGCTGACCGGCGGTGCCTACTTCGGCAAAAAAACGCGCAGCGACACGGACGCCAGCGACGAATGCCGTTACAGCGAATCCGAAATCGAGCGCGTGCTGCGTCGCGGTTTCGAACTGGCGCGCGCGCG
>DASSTF010000106.1:0-5113 GCA_035708045.1 Rhodanobacteraceae bacterium
CATCGGAAAGCGCATCGTGTACTTGGGCTTGAACATGTACACGATGGTCACGCCCAATCCCTTGAGCATTTCGATGAGCAGCAGGCTCTTGAAGTAATGGGTGATCTTGCTCATGACTTACGCTCCGATCGTGACCGCGCCGAAGTATTTCAGGCAACCGGTCACAAGAATCCAGACAATCGCGATCGGAATGAACACCTTCCAGCCCAGACGCATGATCTGGTCGTAGCGGTAGCGTGGGAAGGTCGCGCGGAACCACAGGAACAGGAAGGACATCAGGAAGGCCTTGAGGAACAGCCACCACCAGCCGCCCGCGCCGATGGCACCCCAGCTGACCGGGAACGGGCTGAGCCAGCCGCCCATGAACATGACCGCCGCCAGGAAGCTGATGAAGATCATGTTGGCGTATTCGGCCAGGAAGAAGATGGCGAAAGCCGCGCCGGCGTATTCCACGTGGAAACCGGCGACAATTTCCGACTCGCCCTCGGCCACGTCGAACGGCAGGCGATTGGTTTCGGCCACACCGGAAATCCAGTACACCACGAACATCGGCAGCAGCGGCAGCCAGAACCAGTCGAACAGACCCTTGGAGCCGGCCTGGGCATCGACGATCGCCGTCAGGTTGAGGCTGCCCGCCAGCACCAGCACGCACACCAGCGCCATGCCGATGGCCAGCTCGTAGGAAATCATCTGCGCCGCCGAACGCATGGCGCCCAGCAACGCGTAACGCGAGTTGGACGCCCAGCCGGCAAGGATGATGCCGTACACGCCCAACGAACTCATCGCCAGCAGGTACAGCACGCCGGCGTTGACGTTGGCCAGCACCAGGCCCTGGTCGAACGGCATCACCGCCCAGATCGCGAACGCCGGGGTCAGCGCCAGCAGCGGTGCCAGGAAAAACATCACCTTGTTGGCCTTGACCGGAAGGATGATTTCCTTCAGCAGCAGCTTGAACACGTCGGCGAAGGTCTGGAACAGGCCCAGCGGTCCGACCTTGTTCGGCCCCATGCGCACGTGCATCCAGCCGATGACCTTGCGCTCCCAGTAGACGAAGAACGCCACCGCCAGGATCACCGGCACCGCGATCGCCAGGATCAGCAGGATCGGAATGAGTAGATCGTGAAAGAGCTGATCGGCCATGGATTACGCCTTTTTGCCCACGTTGAGGGTCGCGCCGCCCGGGGGCAGCATCGCGGTTTGTTCGTGCGCGGCTTCGATCCAGACGCAGCCTTCCGGCACCGCGTCATCGATCGCGACCGGCAAGGACACGCCTTCGACCTGGGCCGTGTCGCCATCGGTCAGCCCCAGCCGTTCGGCATCGGCGGCGGCAAGGCGCGCTGCCGGCGCACGGTTGAGCGGATGTCGGTTGAGGGCGCCGGCGCGACGCAGGACGGCATCGCCGCGGTAGATCGGCACCGTGGCGAGACGCACCAGGCCCTGCCCGTTCGCGGCACCGTCGCGCGACGCCAGGGCGGCGGTGTGCGGCGCTTCCACGGCGGCAGGCATCGACTCGCGCAGTTCGACGATGTTGGTGAAAGTGAAACCGTCCAGCTTCAGCATGCCGCCGAGGGCGCGCAGCACCTTCCAGCCCGGACGCGCGTCGCCCGGCGTGCGGGCGCCGGCGGCATGCGTCTGCGCCACGCCATCGACGTTGACCAGGGTGGCATCGGTTTCGGGCGTCAGCGCGATCGGCAGGATCACGTCGGCCACTTCAAGCAGTTCCGGCGATGCAAAGGCAGTGAAGGCCACCACTTTGCCCGCCTGCTTGAGCGCCGCCATGGCCTGCTTGCCATCGGCGAAATCGTACGGCGGCTCGGCGCCGTAGAGCATGTAGTTCTTGCGCGGCTGCGCCAGCATGGCGCGGGCGTCCAGACCGCCGGATTCCGGCAGCACGTTCTGGCGCGCGAGGCCGATGGCATTGGCGCCCACCGGCATCCCGGCGAAGGCGGCGCCGGTGGCCTCGGCCACGAAACGCGAGGCGGCGCGCAGCCACGAAGCCTGCGGATGCGATGCGGCCACTTCGCCCATCAGCACCACGGCCGACTCGGCGTCGGCCAGATCCCTGATCGTGGCGCGCGCGGCGTCGGTTGCCGTCACGCCCTTGAGTGCTTCGGCCAACGCTGCATCAGGCGTTGCCTTGCCCAATTCCGCTGCAGCCGCGGCCAGAGCCAGACTGGCATCCACCATGGCCTGCGGCGCCACCACGGTTTCGCTGGCCAAGGCATAGTTGAAACCGAAACGCGCCGGATTCAGCACATGCAATGCGGCACCCTTGACCGTGGTGACGTCGAAACGGGTGCGGTTGGCTACCCCGGCATGCTTGCGCAAACCCTTGCTGGCCTGGCGCAGGCGCTGGTGCAGCAGCGGCATTTCGCTGCGTGTGTCGCTGCCGACGATGAGGGCCGCGTCCAGCTTGTCGAACTCGGCCACCGGCTTGCCGAACGGCTGCGCCGCGGCATGGTCGGCAAAATCGAGTTGGCGCAGGCGATGATCGATGTGCGGCGAACCCAATGCCTTGGCCATGCGCTTGAGCAACGCGCCTTCCTCGCTGGAGGTGGCCGGCTGCACCAGCACGCCGAGGTCGTCGCCGTTGATGCCCTTGAGGATGTCGACGGTGGCGTCGAGGGCCACATCCCATTCGACTTCCCGCCACTGGCCGTCACGCTTGATGCGCGGGCGCAGCACGCGGTCGTCGGCATACATGCCTTCGCAACTGTAGCGGTCGCGATCGGACAGCCAGCATTCGTTGATGGCTTCGTTGTCGCGCGGCACGATGCGCAGCACTTCGCCACGGCGCGTGTGCAGCCAGAGGTTGGAGCCCAGCGCGTCGTGATAACCGATGGACGGCTTGGCGATCAGCTCCCAGGCGCGCGCACGGAACTGGAACGGCTTGTTGGTCAACGCGCCGACCGGGCACACGTCGATGATGTTGCCGCCGATTTCGCTTTCGATGGATTTGCCGATGTAGGTGCCGATTTCCAGATGCTCGCCACGGCCCATGCCGCCCAGTTCGTTGGTGCCGGCGATCTCGCGCATGACACGCACGCAGCGCGTGCAGTGGATGCAACGGGTCATTTCGGTGGCGATCAGCGGGCCGATGTTTTCGTCGGCCACCACGCGCTTGCGCTCGGTGAAACGCGACACGCCGCGCCCGTAACCCAGCGCCAGATCCTGCAGCTCGCACTCGCCGCCCTGGTCGCAGACCGGGCAATCCAGCGGGTGGTTGATGAGCAGGAACTCCATCACGTTGCGCTGCGCCTTCAGCGCGCCGTCGGACTGCGTGGCGACCTTCATGCCCTCGCCCACCGGCGTGGAACAGGCCGGCTGCGGCTTGGGCATGGGCTTGCCGTTCATCTCCACTTCCACCAGGCACATGCGGCAGTTGGCGGCGATGGACAGCTTGTCGTGATAGCAGAAACGCGGAATCGGAATGCCGGCCTCGTCCGCGGCCTGGATGATCATCGAGCCCTTGGGCGCCTTCAGCGCCTTGCCGTTGATCTCGATGCTGACGAGGTTGTCGTCTTTTTGTTCGGGCTGCGCGTTCATGCTGCGTGTACCTCTTTGTACGCGGGACCCGGGACCCGGGACCCGGGACCCGTAAAAGCTCGCCATCCGAAACCGTACGTCAAGAATTTCGTCTTCCCGATACTTGAAGCGTCAACAAGTGCCGCGCGGTGACATGCCACGATAACGTGGCTGGTAATCGGGTCCCGGGTCCCGGGTCCCGGGTCCCGATGCAACATCTCGCAACTCATGCCGCAGCCTCCACCTTCCCGTCCACCATCGAATGGCCGTGCTTGATGTAGTACTCGAATTCGTCCCAGAAGTTGGCCAGGAACGCCTGCACCGGCCACGCGGCGGCTTCGCCGAAGGCGCAGATGGTGTGGCCTTCGATCTGGCCGGCGACGGCCTTGAGGCGATGCAGGTCATCGATCGTGCCCTGCCCGGCGACGATGCGGCGCAGCACGCGCTGCATCCAGCCGGTGCCTTCGCGGCACGGCGTGCACTGGCCGCACGATTCGGCGTAATAGAACTGCGACACGCGCGTGCAGGCCTTGACCATGCAGGTGGTCTCGTCCATCACGATGACCGCGCCCGAGCCCAGACCCGAACCCGCCTTCTGCAGGCAATCGTAGTCCATGGTGCATGCCATCATCTTGTCGGCCTTGAGCACCTTCATCGATGAACCGCCCGGAATGACGGCCTTGAGCTTGTTGCCGTTGCGCACGCCCCCGGCCATCTCCAGCAGCTCGCTGAATGGCGTGCCCAGCGGGATCTCGAAGTTGCCCGGGTTGTTGACGTGGCCGGACACCGAGAAGATCTTCGGACCGCCGTTGTTGGGCTTGCCGATGTTGAGGAACCACTCGGCGCCGTTGCGCAGGATGGCCGGCACCGAGGCATAGGTCTCGGTGTTGTTGATGGTGCTGGGTTTGCCGTACAGGCCGAAGTTGGCCGGGAACGGCGGCTTGAAGCGCGGCTGGCCCTTCTTGCCTTCCAGCGATTCCATCAGCGCGGTCTCTTCGCCGCAGATGTAGGCGCCGGCGCCGAGTGCCGTGTAGATGTCCACGTCGATGCCGCTGCCGCCGATGTTCTTGCCCAGCAGACCGGCCGCATAGGCTTCCTTCAATGCCGCCTCGAAATGCTCGTACGGCTCGTGGTGGAACTCGCCGCGCAGGTAGTTGTAGGCGACGGTCGAGCCGGTGCAGTAGCAGGCGATCGCCAGGCCTTCGATGACCGCGTGCGGGTTGTAGCGCAGGATGTCGCGGTCCTTCGCCGTACCCGGCTCGGACTCGTCCGAGTTGCAGAGGATGTACTTCTGCATCGTGCCCTTGGGCATGAACGACCACTTCAGGCCGGTCGGGAAGCCCGCGCCGCCGCGGCCGCGCAGGCTCGACTTCTTGACCTCGTCGATGAGCGCGGTCGGATCGGGCTTCTCGGCGAGGATCTTGCGCCACGCCTTGTAGCCGTCGACCTTCTCGTAGCTGTTCATCGACCACGGCGTGTCGAAGTGCAGCGTGGTGTAGACGACCTGGTGCTCCTGGGGTGCGGAACCGACTGCCATTAGCTCACTCCAGACCGTCGAGAATTTCGTCGAGCTTCTCGGGCGTGAGCC
>DASSTF010000107.1:0-15289 GCA_035708045.1 Rhodanobacteraceae bacterium
CGCAGGTATTCCGGGTCGAGGTGATCGAGCCAGGTGCGCGCGTTGATGAAGGTGCCGCGCGACTTGCTCATCTTGGCGCCGTCCACGGTCAAAAAGCCGTGCACATTGACCGCCGTGGGCGTGCGCAGGCCTGCGCCGTAAAGCATGGCCGGCCAGAACAGGGTGTGGAAATAGGTGATGTCCTTGCCGATGAAGTGCACCATTTCCGTACCGGCTTCGGCGGCGGCATCACGCGCGACGAAGGCGTCGAAATCCAGCCCCTCGCGTGCGGCAAGCTCGCGGAACGCCGCCAGATAACCGACCGGTGCATCCACCCAGACGTAGAAAAACTTGTCCTTGGCGCCAGGAATTTCGAAGCCGAAGTAAGGCGCGTCGCGCGAGATGTCCCAGCTGCGCAGACCATCCTCGAACCACTCCTTGAGCTTGTTGACCACCTCGGACTGCAATTTGCCGGCGTCGCGACGCTCTTCCAGCCAGGCTTTCAGCATGGTTTCGAAATCGGCCAGTTTGACGAAGTAATGTTCCGATTTCCTGCGTACCGGTTTGGCACCACTGACCACCGAATACGGCTCGATCAGATCGGTGGGCTGGTAGGTCTTGCCGCACACCTCGCACGAGTCGCCGTACTGATCCTTGCTGTGGCAGTTGGGGCATTCGCCCTTGATGAAGCGGTCGGGCAGGAACATGTTCCGTTCTGGATCGTAGAACTGCTCGACCGGGCGCGACTCGACGTGACCGGCCTCGTCAAGCGCCCGATAGATCTGCGCCGTCAACTCGCGGTTGGTTTCGGTGTGCGTGCTGGAGTAGTGGTCGTAGGCGATGCCGAAATCGCGGAAGTCGGCCACGTGCATCTTATGGCTGGCATCGATCAACTGCTCGGGCGTGATGCCTTCGCGCTGCGCACGCAACATGATCGGCGTGCCGTGCGCGTCGTCGGCGCAGACGAAATGCACCGCATGCCCGGCCATGCGCATCGCACGCACCCAGATGTCGCCCTGCACGTGCTCGACCATGTGGCCGATATGGATCGGGCCATTGGCATAGGGCAGGGCGCAGGTAACGAGGATGCGGCGGGGAGCGGTGTTCACGGGCGGTTTCGGCGGCTTGGGGTGAGCCGCCGATTATGGCATGCGGGAGTGGTGAGGGACGAGGGGCGAGTAGCGAGGGCGCACGATTGAAACTTGGCCGAAAACTTCAACACAGCGCCCTCGCTACTCGTCCCTCACCACTCGCCCCAGCTTATTCACCCATCCGCTGCCATACCTGCGTGCGACCGATCCACGAAAACCCGATATATCCACGTACCTTCAATTTCCGGCCGTTGTCGATCAGGGTCAGCTTGACCTTGTAGATCTTGCCCTTGGACGGGTCGAGGATGTGGCCGCCGCTCCAGGCACCGTCGTCTTTGGTCAGGCCCCACATGATGGTCATGCCTTCGATGGGCTGGTTGTGGCGCTTGCCGTCGCATTGCGTGCAGATGGGCGGGTTGCCGTCGCGCGCGATCGTTTCGGGGCTCATGTTCATCACCTTGAGCACGGTGCCTTGGAGCTCTCCGTTGACTTCGGTGATCTTGATGATGGAGGTGACCTTGCCGGTGTCATCGTCCACCTGTCGCCAGGTGCCGACCGGACTGGTGGAGGCGGCCAGCGCCGGCAGGGCGAGCCACGACAGGCACAACAGACACGCGAGACGGGCAGCGATACGCATGGCATGACTCCGTACGAATGGGTATGGAGTGCAGCCTGCTACCAGGGCCGGGCCACGTCAAGCAGGCGAGACGGTGCAATGTGAACGTTCAGGCTCCTGACCCATATCAGGTGGCATGGCGCAGGCGTACGGCATAATGGCGGGCCTGATCCCGCAGCTTCGCATCACTCATGACACAGGCAACCGAAACCCGGATTCGCGACATTCTGGCCGGCATCGTCGACCCGCATACCGGCCAACCGCTGGCCGCTTCCGCGCGCGCCATCGGCGTGGACGGCGGGTGCGTTTCCGTGGACATCGCACTGGGTTATCCGGCGGCCACCTGGCGTACGACGCTGGCGGCCATGGTGCGCGAGGCGCTGGAGGCCGACGCGGACATCGAGTCGGCCAGCGTGTCGATCACCTGCCGGGTGTATGCGCACAAGGTGCAGGGTCGGCTTTCGCCGCTGCCGGGCGTGAAGAACGTCATCGCCGTCGCCTCCGGCAAGGGTGGCGTGGGCAAATCCACGGTCGCGGCCAATCTGGCCCTGGCCCTCTCCGCCGAAGGCGCGCAGGTGGGCATGCTGGATGCGGACATCTACGGCCCCAGCCAGGCGCGCATGCTGGGGCTGGAAGGCAAGCCCGGTTCGCCCGACGGCAAATCGATCACGCCCATGGTCGCGCACGGCATCCAGGCCATGTCGATCGGTCTGCTGGTAGGCGAGGACACGCCGATGATCTGGCGCGGCCCGATGGTGACCCAGGCTCTGATGCAACTGCTTACCGACACGCGCTGGGAAAACCTGGATTACCTGGTGATCGACCTGCCGCCCGGCACCGGCGACATCCATTTGACACTGGTGCAGCGGGTGCCGGTTTCCGGCGGCGTCATCGTCACCACACCGCAGGACATCGCCCTGCTGGACGCCAGGAAAGCCTTGAAAATGTTCGAAAAGGTCGAGGTGCCGGTGCTCGGCATCATCGAGAACATGGCGACGCACATTTGTTCGAATTGCGGCCATGAGGAGCACATTTTCGGCGAGGGCGGCGGCCAGGCCATGGCCGAGCAGTATGACGTGCCCCTGCTCGGGGCCTTGCCGCTGGACATCCGCATCCGCGAACAGGCCGACGGCGGCTGCCCGACGGTGGTGGCCGATCCCGACTCGGATCTGGCGGCGCGCTATCGCGAGGTGGCGCGCAACACGGTGGCGCGGCTGTCGCTCAACGCACGCAACAAGAGCATCGGTTTCCCGAAGATTTCGGTCAGCAATACGTGATGGATCACGGTTGGACGTTTTCCGTCATCCTTTGCGTACCTGGCGACGGATTGGAAAATGGATTCCGGCTTGCACCGGAATGACGATAAGGTAGCCTTCCCGGGTCCCATTCACACGAGCGCATAGCCAACCCATGAGCATCAAGAGCGACAAGTGGATCCGCCGCATGGCCGAGGAACACGGCATGATCGAGCCCTTCGAGGCCGGGCAGGTGAAAACCCGCGGCGATCAGCGCCTGGTTTCCTACGGCACGTCCAGCTACGGCTACGACGTGCGCTGCGCCGACGAGTTCAAGGTGTTCACCAACATCAACACCACCATCGTCGATCCCAAGACGTTCGACGAACGCAGCTTCGTCGACGTGAAATCCGACGTGTGCATCATTCCGCCCAACTCGTTTGCCCTGGCCCGCACGGTGGAGTACTTCCGCATCCCGCGCCAGGTGCTGACGGTGTGCCTGGGCAAGAGCACCTATGCGCGTTGCGGCATCATCGTCAACGTGACGCCGCTGGAGCCCGAATGGGAGGGCCACGTGACGCTGGAGTTTTCCAACACCACGCCGCTGCCGGCACGCATCTACGCCAACGAAGGCGTGGCGCAGATGCTGTTCCTGGAGTCGGATGAAATGTGCGAAACCAGCTACGCCGACCGTGGCGGCAAGTACCAGGGACAACGCGGCGTGACGCTGCCGCACGCCTGATCTGGCTGTACACTTGGACATTGTGTCAGATGCAAATCGATATTCAGGAGAACCGCGCATGAACCGTTCCCCCCGTTGGATGTCCCTGTTTCCCTTGCTGCTCGTGTTGGGCGCGGTCATGGCGCTTACGGCTTGTGGTCCCAACGTCAAAAGCCAGGCGATCAGCAAGGCCAAGGCGGCCGGTGAATTCGGCATGACGCTGCAGGCCTACAAGGGCGGCCAATTCCTGCTGGACGGCGCGATCCTGTCATCGCTCGATCTGAATTCGCACTTCGCGTACCTGCGCGATCAGCACGATCTGCCCAAGACCGTGCTGCTCGAGCGCAGCGACAAGTCGAGCATCCACAAGGAACACCTGCGCTACATGGCCAGCATGGCCTACAACTACGGGTTTGTCGTGTATTACGATGACGACGGCGAATTGCGCAGGATCGTCCCCACGGCAGACAATCAGAAGGTCCGGCTGAGGGGTTCGCCCAAACCGGGCCAGCAAGGCAATCCGCATGTGGAAAGCCACAGCGCGGCGCACAACGGCACCACACCCGACTACGGTTATTGATCGGCTGGGAAGAAGCTGTTCCGATATCCGGATGGTGACGACAGGGACGCCCCTGCCGTTTTTCTATAAATGCCGCCCGAAAAACGCCAGCGTACGTTGCCACGCCAGCTTGGCGCTGGCTTCGTGGTAGTGCGGGTCACCTTCGACGTCGCGGTTGAAGGCATGTCCGGCATCCGGATAGGTGAATACCTCCATGTCCGGCCATTGCGCGCGGTGCCTGGCGACGGCTTCGGGCGGTATGGAGCGGTCGTTCTCGCCGAAGTGGAACATCACCGGCGCCTGCAGCGGATCGTTCATGTAGCCGGTATTGCGCGCACCGTAGTAGCTCACTGACGGCATGCCCAGATGCTGCGCCGCGAGCAGGGCCACCGTGCCGCCCCAGCAGAACCCGATCGTGCCGATCTTGCCCGCCGAGGCAATGGCTTCGGCGGCGCTGGCCACATCTTCCATTGGCCGTTGCATGCCCAACTCCTGCACCAGCGCCTTGCCGCGTTCGGTGCCGGCCTTGTCGTAATCGAGTTCCACGCCACTTTCCAGATGGTCGAAGAATGCCGGCGCCACGGCGGTGTAGCCGGCGGCGGCGAGGCGGTCGGCCACATCGCGGATGTGCGGCGTGACACCGTAAATTTCCTGGATCACCACGATGCCGCCCTTGGGCTTGCCTTCCGCCTTGGCCAGATAGGCGCCGATGCATTGGGTGCGGGTGGTGGGGATGTTGATGTGCTGGCCCATGGGAAGACTCCGCAGGATGACGTGGCAGGGCAGCCGATTGCGTACAATAGGCGTTTGCCCCCACATGTTACGCCCCATGCCGCAAGCCTCGCCCAAGATCGGTTTTGTCAGCCTTGGTTGCCCCAAGGCGCTGGTGGATTCCGAGCGCATCCTCACCCAGCTTCGGGTCGAAGGTTATGAACTGGTGCCCACCTACGATGCCGCCGATGCGGTGGTGGTCAATACCTGCGGGTTCATCGACGCGGCGGTGCAGGAGTCGCTGGACACCATCGGCGAGGCGCTCAACGAGAACGGCAAGGTCATCGTCACCGGCTGCCTGGGCAAACGCGCCGAATTGATCCGCGAGGCCTATCCGGACGTGCTGGCCATCAGCGGCCCGCAGGACTACGCCAGCGTGGTCGGCGCGGTGCACGAGGCGGTGCCGCCCACGCACGACCCGTTCGTGGATCTGGTGCCCGATACCGGCATCAAGCTCACGCCGAAGCATTACGCCTATCTCAAGATTTCCGAAGGCTGCAACCACAAGTGCAGTTTCTGCATCATTCCCTCGATGCGCGGACGGCTGGCCTCGCGTCCGGTGGACGAGGTGCTGCGCGAGGCCGAAAAATTGGTGCACGGCGGCGTGAAGGAACTGCTGGTGATTTCGCAGGACACCAGCGCCTACGGCGTGGACGTCAAATACGCCGAGCGTACATGGCGCGACAAGACGTATCGCACGCGCATGACCGAACTGTGCCAAGGTCTGGGCGAGCTGGGCGCATGGGTGCGTCTGCACTACGTTTATCCGTATCCGCACGTGGACGAGCTGATGCCGCTGATGGCGGAAGGAAAAATCCTGCCGTACCTGGACATTCCCTTCCAGCACGCCAATCCGCGCATCCTGAAGTTGATGAAGCGTCCCGGCGACATCGACAAGACGCTGGAGCGCATCCGCACCTGGCGTCGCGAAGTGCCCGGTCTCACCCTTCGCAGCACCTTCATCGTCGGTTTTCCGGGCGAGACGCAGGCCGAGTTCGAGGAGCTGCTGGATTTCCTGCGCGAGGCCGAGTTGGACCGCGTCGGCGCGTTCGCCTATTCGCCGGTGGACGGTGCGCGCGCCAACGAGTTGCCGGATCCGGTGCCGGACGAAGTGCGCGAGGACCGCCTGGAACAATTCATGGCCGTGCAGGCCGAGGTTTCCACCGCGCGGTTGCGGCGCAGGATCGGCCAGACCCTGGATGTGTTGGTCGATGAAGTCGGCGAGGATGGCGCGGTGGCCCGTTCAAGCGCCGATGCTCCGGAAATCGACGGCGTGGTGCGTATCCGCGACGGACAGAGTCTCAAGGCCGGCCAGTTTGCGCGGGTGGTGGTGGAGTCGGCGGACACGCACGATCTGGCCGCGCGCCTGGTTTGAAATGCCCGGTTCCGGTTCAGCCAGGGTGGCTGGACTTCTTGTAGAGTGGTTTTTCCCTTGTCTGCCAGGTCATGCGCATGAATCCGTTTGCCCCGACGCGTCATTCACAGGTTCGTCGCTGGTTTGCCACGTGCCTGTTCACGCTGGTGCTGTTGCTGCCCGCCTTGGCCATGGCCCAGGTGCCCGGCATTTCGGCGGCCGATCGTGCGGACATCCAGAATTTCACCCTCAACGAGGATGTCGTCGGTCGTCTGAAGGGCGTGATGACCGAAGGACGGGCCATGCACATCAAGAAGTCGCATCTGGACATGGCCAAGGTGCATTCGCTGGACGACATGGCGGATCAGATCGTGTCCGCCGATCCCCGCATCAAGCCGCTGCTGGCCAAGCACGGTTTTACGCCGCGCCAGTTCCTGGTGGCCAACCTGGCGCTGGTCGGCACGGTGATGACCGTCCGCTATGCCGAAAAATCAGGCAAGGAAAAGGCGCTGGAAAGCCAGCTCAACCCGGCCAACGTGAGCTTCTACAAGAAGCACAAGGCAGCCATGGACGCGCTGGTGAATCCTCCGGCGCCGGCGGCGTCATCGATGAAATAGTCCGTGAGGGCTATGTCGCCGCTTGCGGATAATCAATGCCGACCACGGCGAGGGTGACGCGGCCTGCCGGCAGCTCCGTCTCGAATTCGTCGTCCACGCGCTTTTTCAGCAGCGCGCGGGCCATGGGCGAATCGACGCTGATGTGTCCGCGCTGCGCGTCGGTTTCGTCGGGGCCGACGATGCGATAACGCAAGGTTTCGCCGGTGTCCGCGTTTTCCAGGGTCACGAGGGCGCCGAAAAAGACGGTGTCGCGCGCGGACGGCGCGGCGTCGACCACCTTCAACGATGGAATGCGCTTGCTGAGATAGCGCACGCGCCGATCGATCTCGCCCAACTGCTTCTTGCGGTAGGTGTATTCGGCATTTTCCGAACGGTCGCCCTCGGCCGCGGCGGCAGCCAATGCCTTGACCACCTCGGGGCGGCGACGGCGCCACAGTTCATCCAGCTCGGCCTTGAGGGCGTCGAAACCCTGCCGGGTGATGATGCGTGTCGATTGGGGCTGCGGAGGACGCCAGCGGCTCATACGGCATTTTCACTTGCGGGTCGCAGATTATACGAACTTGCCTTGAGCCTTGCGCACGCGCCGGTTACCGTGGGCAGCTGTCATTGTCCGAGGGGTGCGAGGTGCGAGTGTTGTTGCAGCGTTTTTTTGTAGCCGTGATGGCGGGGTCGTGCGTGGTGCTGGCGGGTTGCGCCAGTCCCGGGGTCCGTTCCAGTTCGACGGCGGTCAATGCCTTGTATGCGCAGCTGGATCAGGCCAGCAAGAACTACGAGGCGGCACTCGCACAGGCCGGCAGCGGCCAGTCGGAAGCATCCGGCAAGACGATGGATCAGGCACTGGATCAATTGCGCGACGCCGCCGCACGTTGCGGAACGACGCCAGGTTGCGACATGCAACGTTTCGTTTCCACCTACGATCACCTGCTGCATACGGACAGCGGCGATGTCGCCGTCGATCAGGACGGCGCCGACGATGACGAAGGCAATCTCCCCGTCAACCGGGTCGTGCCGCAGACCCAGCGCACGGTCACGCTGCTGCACGGTCACAAGCTTTCCGATCTGATCGCCATGAACGGCCCGGTCAAGTCGGCGCTGGAGGAGTGGCTGACCTGGCGGCGTCCGCAGCTGATGCGCTCGTACGTCAATTACTCCTACCTGCGTCATCTGATGTGGCCGAAGTTCCACAAGGCCGGTCTTCCGGAAGCCATCCTGTTCGGCCTCATCACCAAGGAGTCCGGCGGCAAGGTGCACGCGGTTTCGCGTTCGGACGCGAAGGGGCCGCTGCAGTTCATGTACGCCACGGGCGCGCGTTTCGGACTGCACACGGTGGATGGTTTCGACGAGCGCTTCGACCCGGCCATGTCCGCGCAGGCCGCTGCCGAGTACATCGACGAGCAGCTGAAAGTGTTCAACGACAACCTGGAGCTGGTGCTGGCCGCCTACAACGGCGGCGAAGGCAGGGTGCGGCGGCTGGTGGATGGCCGGACCGTCAGTTTCTATGATCCGCAGATTTATTTTTCCCTGCCCGAGCAGACCCGCCGTTACGTGCCCTTGGTATTGGCGGCCGCATGGCTGTACCTGCATCCGGACAGCTATCACTTGAAGTTTCCGAAAATCAAGGTGATACCCGGACAGATCAAGCTGACGCGCCAGGCATCGCTATCGGAATTGAGCATCTGCCTGGGGCAGGACGAGGACATGCGCGACGGTTGGTTCCGCACCCTGCGCAACCTCAACCCGCGCCTGAATCCGCAAAAGGAATTGGCGCCGGGAACGGTCCTCCACGTGCCGCACAAGCTGGAAGCGGCCTATGCGCGCGATTGCACCGACGGTCCATGGCCGATCCTGGCGGCGGATCTGCATTCGGGCACCGTGCCGGCGCCGCCGCCTTCGGGCCTGCCGCGGCATTACGTCGTGCGCCACGGCGACACCCTGTCGGGCATCGTGAGTCGCCTGGGTTGTTCCAGCGTGCGTGAGGTGGCGCGGATCAATCATCTGCGCCGACCGCATTACCCCATTCGCGTCGGCCAGCGTCTGACCTTGCCCCGCTGTTACTGAGCAGGGCGGGCAATGCCCGCCTTACTTGAAATCAGGTGCAATCCGAGCCTTCAGGCAGCCGCTTCAGCCGTATCGGCCCATGCATTGCTGGCATTGGTCGTGTTTTCGGGCACGCTTTCCTTGAGCTGGCGGAGTACGCGCAGTATCTGCCGGTGGATCGCGGCAATCTGGGCGTGTTCGGAATCGCGGGTTTCGTGGAAGACCACGGCCAACCACAGGGCGATGCCGCGCAGGCGCACCTGCGGATTGTCAGAACGGGCGCGGGCAAGTCCGGTGTCGGCGCCGCTACCCCAGATGGCGTAACGCTTTTCCGGTGGGGTGCCGTACAGATGCGGAAATTCGCAGCGACCAGCCTGGGCCAGTTCGCGCAAGGTGAACAGGGCCAGTTTCTGGCGTGCATCGAGGGACAACGCCTGGATGATGCCGTCGATTTCACGGAGCTCACGCCCCAGGCGGGTCGCTCGGCTGATGGCGATGATGCGTGTAACGATGCGCATATGCTCTCCCTACGTGCAGATTCGTGTGTGTCTGCTCAGTGGTGATCGTGCGCATGTTAGGCGGTTGCCCACGCCGGAATACCGCAATGTGTCACAAATTGACGTATTGCGTCACTTTCAGGGAGCCGGGAACGTACCCAGCCGTTGCCCCATCTGCACGTGCTGCTCGGTTTGGAATGGCTCCAGCCGCGCCTCCGGTGGCAGCAACACAATGACCGTGGATCCCATGTTGAAACGGCCCATCTGGCTTGCCCGGGGCAGCGGCGCGGCATACTCGAAGTCGTCGCGATGCGTGATGGCCGAGGCGTAGGGAGGCACCACCAGTCCATCCCACACGGTGCTGATACTGGAAACCAGCATGGCGCCGACCATGACGACGGCGAACGGCCCATGCTCGCCCTGGAAATGACAGGCCAGCCGCTCGTTGCGCGCGAACAGGCGCGGAATGCCCGCGACGGCGGCCGGGGCCACGCTGAAGATGCGCCCCGGAATGTGCGTGGTCTGCCTGAGCGTGCCGGACAATGGCATGTGCACGCGGTGATAGTCGCGGGGCGACAGGTATATGGTGACGAAGTGGCCGTCGCGGTAACGGGCCGCCGCTTCCTCGTCGGCCAGCAGTTCGGCCACGGTGAAGTCCTGCCCCTTGGCCTGCAGGATGCGGCCTTCGCGAATGCGGCCGGCCTGGCTGATGCGGCCGTCGGCGGGGCACGCGATGGCGTCCGGATCCGTCGGCGCGGTGCGCGCGCCATCGCGCAGCTCGCGCGTGAAAAAGGCATTGAAATGCGCGTAGGCGAGGGGATCGGATTGTACCGCTTCCTCCATATTGACCTGGTAACGGCGCACCACCTGGGCAATCAGGAAATTCTTCCAGGGCCGCCATGTCCAGCGCGTGGCGTAATAGACCACGCGCGAGAGAAAACGATGCGGAAGCACGTATTGCAACAGGATTTTCGGCGTCATCGCAGAAGTATAGATGGCTGCCGGTTTATAATGGCGCACCCTGCCGCGAATGCCCGCCGTGACCGCCGAACTCGCCACCATCATCGACTTCATCCGCTACGGCGCCAGCCGCTTTTCGGCCGCCGGACTGACCTTCGGCCACAGCCACGACAACCCCATCGACGAGGCCACCCATCTGGTGCTGGCCGCGCTGCACCTGCCGCCCGACATTCCGCCGGCCTACGGCGCGGGCAAGCTCACGGCGGACGAGCGCGCCGCCGTGCTGGAGCTGATCGAGCGCCGCGTCGACGAGCGCGTGCCGGTGGCCTATCTGGTGGGTGAAACCTGGTTTGCCGGCATGAAGTTCAAGAGTGACCGCCGCGCCCTGGTGCCGCGCTCGCCCATCGTCGAACTGATCGAATCGGGTTTCTCGCCATGGCTGGACAACCGCCATGTCGAGCGCGCATTGGACCTTTGCACCGGTTCCGGCTGCATCGGCCTGGCGATGGCCGAGTACTGCCCGGACTGGCACGTGGACATCGTCGACATCAGTGCCGACGCGTTGAGTCTGGCACGCGAAAACCTCGCCTTTCACGGGCTGGAATCGCGCGTCGAAGCCATCCAGTCGGACTTGTTCGACAATCTGGCCGGTCGACGCTACGACTTCATCGTTTCCAACCCGCCCTACGTCACCGAGGGTGAATACGCGGCGCTGCCCGGCGAATACGCCCACGAGCCAAAGCTGGGCCTGACATCCGGCGCCGACGGTCTGGATCTTTGTCTGCGCATGCTGGCCGAGGCGCCCGATCATCTCACCGACGACGGCGTGTTGATGGTGGAGGTGGGCGAAAGCGAGCATGCCCTGTGCCGCCTGTTGCCGCAGGTGCCGTTCGCGTGGATCGAGTTCAAGGTCGGCCTGATGGGCGTGTTCGTGCTGGAGCGCCGCGATCTGGTCGAGTATGCCGATGCCATTGCCGCGGTGCTGGCAGCGCGTCATGCGTGAGCGGTATTTGGCGGCAGACCTCCGACATGGAATGATGTGGGAAGGGACAGCACGCCAAACCTGCCACCCTCGCCCCTCATAACTCGTCCCTCGCCCCTCATTCATGTCCAACACCTTCGGCAAACTCCTCACCGTCACCACCTTCGGCGAAAGCCACGGGCCGGCGATCGGCTGCGTGGTCGACGGTTGTCCGCCGGGGCTGGCGATCGCGCCCGAGGATTTCCGGCATGACCTCGAGCGCCGCGCCACGGGTCGTTCGCGCCATACCTCGCAGCGGCACGAAGCGGACGACGTGGAAATCCTTTCCGGCGTCTACGAAGGCTGCACCACAGGCACGCCGATCGCGCTGCTGATCCGCAACACCGACCAGCGTTCGCGCGATTACAGCGCCATCGCCGACACCTTCCGTCCCGGCCACGCCGACTACACTTATTGGCAGAAATACGGCATTCGCGATCCGCGCGGCGGCGGACGCGCCTCGGCGCGTGAAACCACCATGCGCGTGGCGGCTGGCGTGATCGCGAAGAAGTGGCTGGCCGAGCGCCATGGCGTGCGCGTGCGCGGTTACCTCGCGCAGCTGGGCGAGATCGTGCCTGCGGGTTTCGACTGGGAGACGGTCGAGACCAATCCCTTTTTCTGGCCGCATGCGGCGCAGGTGCCGGAGCTTGAGGCTTATCTGGACGCCATTCGCGGCGAGCGCGATTCGGTCGGCGCACGCGTCAACGTGGTCGCCGAAGGCGTGCCGCCGGGCTGGGGTCAGCCGATCTACGGCAAGCTCGACGGGGAACTCGCGGCGGCGCTGATGTCGATCAACGCGGTCAAGGGCGTGGAAATCGGCGACGGTTTCGCGGCCGTGGCGCAGCGCGGCACGCAGCATCGCGACGCGATGTCGCCGCAAGGGTTCGCATCCAACCACGCCGGTGGGGTGTTGGGCGGCATTTCCAGCGGCCAGTCCGTGACGGCTTCCATCGCACTCAAGCCCACGTCCAGCATCGCCACGCCAGGCCACAGCGTGAACAAGGCCGGCGAGCCGGTGGAAGTGGTCACCAAGGGACGCCACGATCCCTGCGTCGGCATCCGCGCCACGCCCATTGCCGAGGCCATGATGGCGTTGGTGCTGATGGATCTGGCGCTGCGTCATCGCGCACAATGCGGCGACGTCGGCGCCATCGACCCGTGCATCACCTGAAGCCTGGAGCCTTCATGAGCAGCAAACCGCGCCTGTGGGTATCGCGTCCCACATTCGACGACGTCATTGCGCCGCTTGGCGAGCATTTCGATGTGCATGTCGAGAAGGTGGAGCGCCCGCTGCCGCATGCCGAATTGAAGGCCCGCCTGGCCGAGAGCGATGCCGCCATCGTCGGGCTCAAGGAGCGCATCGGCGCCGAGGAGGTGGCTGACGCCGGCAAACTGCGCATCGTCGCCAACCTGGCCGTGGGCTACGACAACCTCGACATCGAAGCGCTCACTGCCGCCGGCATCGGCGCCAGCAATACCGCCAACGTGCTCAACGAGAGCGTCGCCGATTTCGCCTGGGCGTTGATGCTGGGCGCCGCGCGCCGTCTCGGCGAAGCCGAGCGCTGGGTGCGTGCGGGCCAGTGGAAACGGCCCGCGGGCTATCTGGACTGGATGGGCGTGGATCTTTTCGGGCGCACCCTCGGCATTCTCGGCATGGGCCGTATCGGCCAGGCCGTGGCGCGCCGTGCCGCCGGCTTCCGCATGCCGGTGATCTATCACAACCGTTCGCGCCTGGACGACGCCACCGAACGCGAGTGCGGCGCCCGTTACGTGGACAAGGCCACCCTGCTGCGCGAATCCGATGCGCTGGTGCTGGTGGTGCCGCGTACTCCGGAAACGCACCACATCATCGATGCCGAAGCCTTGGCGGCGATGAAGCCAACGGCCGTGCTGGTGAACGTGGCACGCGGCGGCGTGGTGGACGAGGCGGCATTGGCGACGGCGTTGGCCGAAAAACGCATTGCCGCCGCCGGCCTGGACGTGTTCGAGGGCGAGCCGGCCGTGCACCCGGCCTTGCTCGAGCTGGACAACGTCATCCTCAGCCCGCACATGGCCAGCGCCAGCGTCGGCACCCGCCGCGCCATGGCCGCGACCGCCGCCGACAACGTGCTGGCGTTTTTCGGTCTGGGCGGGCATGCCGGCAAACCGCCCAATCTCCTCAATCCCGAAGTCCTGAAACCTTCCTCGTAGAGTCTCGGAAAACCTCCTGTCGGCGTCATTCCGGCTTTCACCGGAATGATGGACGAAGATGCAGTTGTTCGAGATTCCGAATCCCAAGAGTCCACCGTCGTTTCGAGAATGTCTCCATGAGCAAGAAGAGCCAATACAACGTCGCCATCGTCGGCGCCACCGGCGCCGTCGGTGAAACCCTGCTGTCGATCCTGGCCGAGCGCGATTTCCCGATCGCCAGACTGGTGCCGCTGGCCAGCGAGCGTTCGGCCGGCAGCAAGGTGGAGTTCGGCAAGAAAACGTTGACGGTGCAGAACCTCGCCGATTGCGACTTCAAGGGCATCGATATCGCATTCTTTTCCGCCGGTGGTGCGGTCAGCCGCGAGCATGCCCCGCGTGCGGCGGCGGCCGGTGCCGTGGTCATCGACAACACCTCCGAATTCCGTCGCGATGCCGACGTGCCGCTGGTGGTGTCCGAGGTCAATCCGCACGCCATCGCCGAATACACGCGACGCAACATCGTCGCCAATCCCAACTGTTCGACCATGCAGATGCTGGTGGCGCTGGCGCCGATCCATCGCGAGGTCGGCATCGAACGCATCAACGTGGCCACCTACCAGTCGGTGTCGGGGGCAGGGCGTTCGGGCATGGAAGAGCTGGGGCGGCAGACGGCGGCTATGCTGAACTTCAAGGAATACAAGCCGCAGAAGTTCCCGAAGCAGATCGCCTTCAACGTCATCCCGCACATCGACACCTTCCAGGACAACGGCTACACCCGTGAGGAAATGAAAATGGTGTGGGAGACGCACAAGATCCTTGAAGACGACAGCATCGGCGTGAATCCCACCGCCGTGCGCGTGCCGGTGTTCTACGGCCATGCCGAGGCCGTGCACATCGAGACCCGCGACGAGATTTCCGTGGAAGCCGTGCGCGAGCTGCTGGCCGCATCGCCGGGCGTGGCGGTGATCGACGAGCGCAGGGACGGCGGCTATCCCACGCCGGTGAGCGACGCGGCGGGCAAGGATCCGGTGCTGGTCGGACGCATCCGGCGCGACATTTCGCATCCGCGCGGTCTGGATTTGTGGGTGGTGGCTGATAACATCCGCAAGGGTGCGGCGCTCAATGCCGTGCAAGTGGCCGAATTGCTGGTGGAGGATTATTTGTGATGCGATACGTTGCCATTGTCCTGAGCGCGACCCTGCTGTTGCCCGTTGCGGCCATGGCCGGCGCGCCACAGTCGTCGGATTCGCATGCGTCCTTGAAGCAGCAAGTGGCGCAGGTACATCAGGAAGTCAAACAGCAGAAGCAGGAAACGGATCGACTGCGCCAGAAGGTGGATGCGCTGCAGAAGCAAACCAAGGCCGGCCAGCAGCGCCTCAAGCAGAGCGACCAGACCATCGCACAGCTGCGCAAGCAGCTCGAGAAGTTGAATGCCAAGGCGCCGGCTCGATCCGGAAAGCACTGAACAAGCGGCCGGCAACTGTGACGTGGTGCATGGAAAGTCGTTCAGGTTTTCCGTGCAAGTGCTGACTGTTGGTGAAAAAATCCGTTGTGATTTAAAGTTACGCCCTGGTCGCGGAGCAAATTTGTGCTGTCGCGCCTTGTCTGTTGTCTGGGGGATGTCCCGATGAATCGTTCCTTGAAGCTGTCGGCACTGGTGGC
>DASSTF010000108.1:0-8090 GCA_035708045.1 Rhodanobacteraceae bacterium
CCTTGTAGCCCAGCGCGTTCAGCGAACGCACGGCCGACTCGCGGCCCGGGCCGGGGCCCTTGATACGCACTTCCACCGTCTTCACGCCGTAGTCGCCGGCGGCGCGGCCGGCCTTCTCGGCGGCGACCTGGGCGGCGAACGGGGTCGACTTGCGCGAGCCGCGGAAACCCGCGCCGCCGGCGGTCGCCCACGACAGGGCGTTGCCCTGGCGATCGGTGATGGTGACGATGGTGTTGTTGAAGGAGGCCTGCACGTGGGCCACGGCATCCGTGACGACGCGCTTGATCTTCTTCTTGGTCTTGACAGGCTTGGCCATGTTTGGAATCCGTTACTTACTTCTTGATGGCGCGACGCGGGCCCTTGCGGGTGCGTGCGTTGGTACGCGTGCGCTGGCCGCGCACCGGCAGGCCGCGACGATGGCGCAGGCCGCGATAGCAGCCCAGGTCCATCAGGCGCTTGATGGCCATGCCCACCTCGCGGCGCAGATCGCCCTCGACGGTGTACTTGGCGATTTCATGGCGGATCTTCTCCACCTCGCCTTCACTGAGCGACTTGATCTGGGTGGTGGGAACCACGCCAGCGTCCGCGCAGACCTTCTTGGCCCGGCTGCGGCCGATGCCGTAGATGCTCTGCAGGCCAACCCAGACATGCTTCTGGACCGGCAAATTGACACCCGCGATGCGCGCCATGATGTACTTTCTCCGATGCGTTTCGTGCGCGGTAAACGCGCAATTTTAACCTGAATTGTCTTGACAGGAAAGCCCTGCGGCGCCAGGCGCCGCCACCTTCCCCGGTTTTCCGGCCAACCGTCGCCTCAGCCGCGGCGCAGGTTGGCCTTCTTGAGCAGCCCTTCGTACTGGTGACTGACCAGGTGCGCCTGGATCTGCGCCGTGAAGTCCATCACCACCACCACCACGATCAGCAGCGAGGTACCGCCGAAGTAGAACGGAACGTGCCAGTAGCTCTGCATGAACGTGGGCACCAGGCACACCAGCACCAGGTAGATCGCGCCCACGCCGGTCAGCCGTGTCATCACGCCATCGATGTACTCGGCGGTCGAACGGCCCGGGCGGATGCCCGGGATCAGCGCACCCGAACGCTTGAGGTTGTCCGCCGTCTCCTGCGAGTTGAACACGATCGCCGTGTAGAAGAAGGCGAAGACGATCACCAGCACCGAGTAGACGATGTCATAGACCGGTTCACCCGGCGTCAGCATCTGGGTCAGGTCCTGCAGCCAGCGGGCCTGGTGTCCCTGGCTGAACCAGGTGGCCGCAGTGGCCGGGAACATCAGCAGGCTCGAAGCGAAGATCGGCGGGATCACGCCCGACATGTTGATCTTCAGCGGCAGGTGCGAGGTCTGGTTCATGTAGGCCCGCTGCCCGCCGCTCTTGCGTGCGTAGTTCACCGTGATGCGCCGCTGCGCACGCTCCATGAACACGCAGAACGCGGTCACCGCCAGCACCAGGCCGACCACCATGATCAGCATCAGCACCGTCAGCTCGCCGTTGCTGGCCATGCCCAGGGTATGCACCACCGCGCCCGGCAGGCCGGCCACGATGCCGGCGAAGATCAGCAGCGAGATGCCGTTGCCGATGCCGCGCTCGGTCATCTGCTCGCCCAGCCACATCAGGAACATGGAGCCGGCGGTCAGACCCACCACGGCGGAAAAGACGAAGCCCGCACCCGGGAAATACACCACCGGCGCACCGCCGGCAGCGGTCTGCCCCTGCAGCGCGACCGCAATGCCGAAGGACTGCACGATGCACAGGCCGACGGTACCGATGCGCGTGTACATGGTCAGCTTGCGCTGGCCGGACTCGCCTTCCTTCTTGAGCGCCTGCCAGCTGGGCAGCACCGAACCCATCATCTGCACCACGATGGATGCCGAGATGTAGGGAATCACGCCCAGGGCGAAGATCGAAAAACGCGACAACGCACCACCGGAGAACATGTTGAACATGTTCAGAAGGCCGCCGCCCTGCTGCACCAGGTTGGTCATCGCACCAGGGTTCACGCCCGGAACGGGAATGAACGACCCCAGTCGATAGACGATCAACGCACCGATCACGAAGAAGATGCGCTGACGCAGCTCGGTCATCTTGCCGATCGAGCCCAGCATGTTGCCCTTGGCAGCCACGCGCTTACTCCACGCTGCCGCCGGCAGCCTCGATGGCTGCCTTGGCGCCGACCGTGGCCAGCACGCCGGACAGTTTCACCGCACGGTTGATCTCGCCCTTGGCCACGATCTTGACCTTGCGCGCCTTGGCGTCGACCAGACCGGCCTCACGCAGTGCCACCAGATCGATGGTGTCGGTCTTGACCTGCGCCAGCTGGTACAGGAACACCTGCTGGCTCTGGTTCTTCTTGAGCGAACGGAAGCCAACCTTGGGCAGACGCCGCTGCAACGGCATCTGGCCGCCCTCGAAACCGGGCTTGTGGCTGCCACCGGCACGGGCATGCTGACCCTTGTGGCCACGACCGGCCGTCTTGCCTAGGCCGGAACCGATGCCGCGGCCCACGCGCAGGCGCGACGGGCGCGAACCGGCGGAAGGTTTGATGTTGTTCAGACGCATGTTGATTACTCCTCGACCTGAACCAGGTAGTAGACCTTGTTGATCAGGCCACGCACCTGCGGGCTGTCTTTCAACTCGCGCACGTCGTTGAGCTTGCGCAGGCCCAGTGCATTGACGCTGAGGCGATGACGCCCCTGCACACCGCGCAGGCCTTTGACCAGACGTACGCGAACAGTATTTGCGGTTTCTTGCTTAGCCATTGCCCAGCACCTCTTCAACGCTCTTGCCACGCTTGGCCGCGATCTGCTCCGGCGAGGCGACGGCCTGCAGGCCCTTGATGGTGGCGCGCACCAGGTTGATGGGGTTGCGCGAACCGACGGCCTTGCACAGCACGTCGCGCACGCCCACCACTTCCAGCACGGCGCGCATGGCGCCACCGGCGATCACGCCGGTACCTTCGGAGGCCGGCTGCATGTAGACACGAGCGGCGCCGTGGTTGGCCTTGACCGGATAGAACAAGGTGCCGTTGTTGAGGTTCACCTTGACCATCGCACGGCGTGCGCGCTCCATGGCCTTGGAAATGGCTGCCGGCACTTCACGCGCCTTGCCGTAACCCAGACCCACGCGGCCTTCGCCGTCGCCGACCACGGTCAGTGCGGTGAAGGTCATCTGGCGGCCACCCTTGACGGTCTTGGCCACACGATTGACGGCAATCAGCTTTTCCAGCAAGCCGTCGGAATTGTCACGATCGTTGGAAGACATGCGGTTTCCTGTCATACCCGGCCCAGACCGGGATTTTTGCTTGCGACACCAAGGCCGCTTGGAGTTGTATTGACGCTATCGACATCCGCGATAATGCGGATCAGAACTTCAGGCCGGCCTCGCGGGCAGCCTCGGCCAGGGCCTTGACCCGACCGTGAAAACGGTAACCGGAACGGTCAAAAGCGACCGAGTCGATGCCGGCGGCCAATGCCCGTTCGGCAACGGCCTTGCCCACCGCCGCGGCGGCGGCCATGTTCTTGGTGCCATCCAGACCTTCGCGCACCGACTTTTGCAGCGTGCACGCGCTGGCCAGCACCTTGTCGCCGGATGCCGCGAACACCTGCGCATAGAGGTGCTGACCGCTGCGATGCACCGAAAGGCGCGGCACCGCCAATTTGCGAATGTGCGAACGCGTGGATTTGGCGCGGCGCAAACGGGCTTGATTCTTGTCTTTCATGTCCAGTCTCCGGAAGCGGATCGACGTGTTCGAACCTGGCAACGGCCAGTCGATTACGCCTTCTTGGCTTCCTTCATGTTGATATGTTCATCGGCGTAGCGCACACCCTTGCCCTTGTAGGGTTCGGGCGGACGGAAAGCGCGGATGTTGGCGGCAACCTGGCCCACGGCCTGCTTGTTGGCGCCCTTCACGACGATTTCGGTCGCGCTCGGGGTTTCGATGCTGATGCCCTCGGGAATGTCGAATTCCACGGGGTGCGAGAAACCCAGGGTCAGGTTGAGCTTCTTGCCCTGCACGGCGGCGCGGAAACCCACGCCGACCAGCGCCAGCTTGCGCTCGAAACCATCGGTGACGCCCTTGACCATGTTGTTGATCAGCGCACGCGCGGTACCGGCGTACTTGATTTCGCCGCCCTCGGCGATCTTGACGCTCACCACGTTGTCATTGACGTCGATGCTGACGCCTGGCAGGTGATGGATCGACAGGCTGGCCTTGGCACCCTTGACGGTGATGCCGGCGTCGTCGGACTTGATTTCCACGCCCTTGGGCAGGGTGATCGGACTGTTGGCAACTCGTGACATTTCAGGATCTCCTTACGCCACCAGGCCGATGACTTCGCCGCCCACGCCCTTGGCTCGCGCCTGGGCATCGGTGAGCAGGCCCGCCGAGGTGGAAACGATGGAAATGCCGAGGCCGCCGATCACCTTGGGCAGGTGATCCTTGCCGCGATACACGCGCAGGCCCGAACGGCTGACGCGCTGGATGCGCTCGATGGCCGGACGACCTTCAAAATACTTGAGCTGAATCTCCAGGGCCGGCTTGGCCTTTTCGGAGTCATCGACACGCATGTCGAGAATGTAACCTTCGCGCTTGAGCAGCTCGGCGATGGCCAGCTTCAGCTTGGAGGCCGGCATGCGCACATTCGACTTGCCCATCATCTGGGCATTGCGGATGCGCGTGAACATGTCGGCAATGGGATCAGTCATGCTCATGGAAAAACCTTTGAGAGTGCACCGATATCCGTTGACCGGAAATCTGTATTGTAGGATCCGCCATCCACTCGAATGGCAGACCGTTTAGTCTAGCAGCATTTCGCCCCACAGGGCGAGTTTTTTACCAACTGGCCTTGCGCAGACCCGGCACGTCGCCGCGCATGGTTGCTTCGCGCAGCTTGTTGCGGCCCAGGCCGAACTTCTGGTAGACCGCGCGCGGACGTCCGGTCAGTGCGCAGCGGGTGCGCTGCCGCACCGGGCTGGCGTCGCGCGGCAGCTTCTGCAGCTTGGCCTGCGCTTCCATTTTTTCGTCGTAGGTGGATTCCGGGCTGAGTACGATCTTCTTCAGCTCGGCACGCTTGGCGGCGTACTTTTTCACCAGTTTGGTCCGCTTAATATCGCGGTTCACCATGCTGCTCTTGGCCATATCTGTACCTTTACTTAATTACGGAACGGGAAGCCGAAGGCTTCCAGCAGCGCACGGGATTCTTCGTTGGTCTGGGCGCTGGTGGCGATGGAAATGTCCATGCCGCGCAGGGCGTCGATCTGGTCGTAATCGATCTCGGGGAAGATGATCTGTTCCTTGACGCCCATGTTGTAGTTGCCACGGCCGTCGAAGGATTTGCCCGACACGCCGCGGAAGTCGCGCACGCGCGGCAGCGAGACATTGATCAGGCGATCCAGGAATTCGTACATGCGGGCACGGCGCAGGGTCACCTTGCAGCCGATCGGCCAGCCGTCACGAATCTTGAACGAGGCAACGGACTTGCGCGCCAGCGTGGTCTGGGGCTTCTGGCCGGCAATCTTGGCCATGTCGGCCACGGCGTTTTCCAGCACCTTCTTGTTGCCCACGGCCTCGCCCACGCCCATGTTCAGCGTGATCTTGGTGATGCGCGGCACCTGCATGATGTTCTTGTAGCCGAATTTCTCGACCAGCTTCGGCACCACTTCGTCTTTGTAGAATTGTTCCAGGCGTGTCATGACATCGATTCCTTACACATCCACCACTTCGCCCGTGGAACGGAAGGTTCGCACGCGGCGACCGTCCTCGAGCTGCTTGGTGCCGATGCGCTCGCCCTTGCCGGTGGCATGGTTGAACGGCATCACGTTGGAAATATGAATGGAGGCCTCTTTCTCGACGATGCCGCCAGGCTGTTCGGCCTGCGGATTCGGTTTGGTGTGGCGCTTGACCAGGTTGACGTTGGAGACGAACACACGCTCGCCGTCAACGCGCAACACGTCGCCGCGCTGGCCCTTGTTTTTGCCGGCGATCACGATCACGTGGTCGCCCTTCTTGATCCGGTTCATAGTCGTAATTCTCTATGGTGACGGGCGCTCAGAGCACTTCCGGCGCCAGCGACACGATCTTCATGAAGCGTTCGCTGCGCAGCTCGCGGGTGACCGGTCCGAAGATACGGGTGCCGATGGGTTCGAGCTTGTTGTTCAGAAGCACGGCGGCGTTGCCATCGAAACGGATCAGCGAACCGTCCGGGCGACGCACACCCTTGGCGGTGCGCACGACCACGGCATTGTACACCTCGCCCTTCTTCACCTTGCCGCGGGGAATGGCGTCCTTGACCGTCACCTTGATGACGTCACCGATGGCGGCGTAGCGACGGTGCGAACCGCCCAGCACCTTGATGCACATCAGTTCCTTCGCACCGCTGTTGTCGGCGGCCGAGAGCGTGCTTTGCATCTGGATCATGTCTGCACTCTCCGATTACGCTTCAGCGCGCGTGATCACTTCGACCACACGGTGATGCTTGGTTTTGGACAACGGACGGCACTCGGCAATGCGCACGAAATCGCCTTCGTTGACGCCCAGATCGTCCTGGGCGTGCAACTTGGTGGATCGGCGCACGATCTTGCCCAGCAGCGGATGCTGGGTCTGACGCTCGATCAGCACCGTGACGGTCTTGTCCATCTTGTTGCTGATGACGCGGCCTTCAAGGGTACGCGCCTTCTTTTCGTTATCGCTCATCTTGGCGGTCCTTACTTCTTCTCGCCCAACACGAATTTCGTGCGGGCGATGTCGCGCCTGACGCGGCGCAGCTGGTGCGGTTGGGTCAACTGGCCGGAGCCCTTCTGCATGCGCAGGTTGAACTGCTCCTTGCGCAAGTCCAGAAGCTGCTGGTTCAGGTCTTCAACCGACATATCGTGAATTTCTTTCTTGGCCATCACACCACCGCCCGCGACACGAACATGGTCTGCACCGACAGCTTGGCAGCGGCAAGACGCAATGCCTCGCGCGCGGTCGCCTCGTCGACGCCTTCGATTTCATACAACATGCGGCCAGGCTGGATCGGGGCCACCCAGTACTCCACGTTGCCCTTGCCCGAGCCCATACGCACTTCGATGGGCTTCTTGGTGATCGGCTTGTCGGGGAACACGCGGATCCACAACTTGCCGCCACGCTTGACGTAACGGGTGATGCAGCGACGGCCGGCCTCGATCTGGCGAGCCGTCAGGCGACCATGGGTGGTTGCCTTCAGACCGAATTCGCCAAAGGAGACAAGATTGGAATTATAGCTCAGACCGTCATTGCGGCCCTTGTGCATCTTGCGATACTTGGTTCGTTTTGGTTGCAACATGACGGTGCTCCTTACTTCCCGTTGCGGTCGCGGCGGCCTTCGCCATCACGACGCATGTCGCGACGGGCGTCACCGCCACGGCGCGGGGGCTTGTCTTCTTTGGTGTCTTCGACCTGGGCGGCTTCCAGATCGAAAACCTCGCCCTTGTAGATCCACACCTTGACGCCGATGATGCCGTACTGCGTCTTGGCCTGGGCGAAGCCGTAGTCGATGTCGGCACGCAGCGTATGCAGCGGCACGCGACCTTCGCGGCTCCACTCGGAACGGGCGATTTCGGCGCCGTTCAAACGACCAGCGACGTTGACCTTGATGCCCAGCGCGCCCAGGCGCATGGCATTGCCGACGGCGCGGCGCATGGCGCGGCGGAACATGATGCGGCGCTCAAGCTGCTGGGCGATGGACTCGGCCACCAGCTGTGCGTCCAGCTCCGGCTTGCGCACTTCGCTCACGTTGATGTGGGTGGGCACACCCATCATCTTGGTGACTTCCTTGCGCAGGTTCTCGATATCCTCGCCCTTCTTGCCGATGACCACACCCGGGCGCGCCGTGTGAATGGTCACGCGGGCGGTCTTGGCCGGACGCTCGATCTTGATGCGCGACACGCCTGCCTGCGACAGCTTGCTTTGCAGCATCTCGCGTACCTTCAGGTCGGCGGCCAGATACTGGGCATACTCGCCCTTGTTGGCGTACCACTTGGAGTTCCAGTCCTTGGCGATGCCAAGGCGAATACCCGTGGGATGTACTTTATGACCCATCGTCTTTCCTCTTAGTCGCC
>DASSTF010000109.1:0-5489 GCA_035708045.1 Rhodanobacteraceae bacterium
CCGAAGCGAACATCGGCGCAGCCGATGGCCCGAAGGGCGTAGGGCAGGATGCCCGGAGTCAAACTGCCGTGGGGGCGTGCGGAGCACGCCTTCAACAACAAACAGGTGAGGTGGCCGAGTGGTTTAAGGCAGCAGTCTTGAAAACTGCCGTGGGTTTACGCCCACCGTGGGTTCGAATCCCACCCTCACCGCCAGACATGAAAGCGCCCCGTCAGGGGCGTTTTTGTGTCTGGCGGTGAGGGTGGTGTGGACGAAGCCACTAGGTTCGACAATTTTGTCGGGAACAAAATTGGACCGCCGAAGGCGGGCCCCGGAGCACGAAGTGCGGAGGGGTGAGGCCAGGAAGGGCCGAACAATCCCACCCTCACCGCCAGACATGAAAGCGCCCCGTCAGGGGCGTTTTTGTGTCTGCATCTGGCGAATCAAACCATGCTGCTTTCTTCGCCAAACATGGAAGAATCCACTTGACGAACGTACCAATTATGGTACACCATGTGCATATGGTTCAGCCGCCAACGCCGATCATGGATGTCTGCTTTTACGCGACCAGCACGGGGTCGGAGCCTGTTCGCAAATGGTTGCGTTCACTGTCGCACGAATCACGCAAAATGATCGGCGACGACATCAAGACGGTGCAGTTCGGCTGGCCCATCGGAATGCCGTTGGTGCGAAACATGGAGCCTGATCTATGGGAAGTGCGAATCCATCTTTCCAATGGCATGGCCCGTGTTCTGTTCACTACGGCGGATTCGCGGATGGTGTTGCTTCATGGCTTCATCAAGAAAACCCGGAAAACGCCCAGGCAAGACCTTGCGCTGGCCCGGAAACGCATGAAAGAGGTGCAGCATGGCCAAGAATAAGCATGTCGGTAGCAGCTTCGATGACTTTCTTGCAGAGGATGGTCGACTGGAAGAAGCTACCGCGGTTGCCATCAAGCGCGTCATTGCGTGGCAGTTCGAGCAGGCGATGAAAGCGTCTGGCGTCAACAAGACCACCATGGCAGAGCGCATGCATACCAGCCGAGCGGCATTGAGCAGATTGCTGGATGAAAACGATACTGGGTTGACTCTGGATACCTTGAGCCGAGGAGCCCAGGCCCTCGGTTACCGCGTCAAAGTGGAATTGGTCGCTGCCTGATAATCAACACTGTGATGTGTTGGCACACGCCAACAACGGAAAAGCCGTTGGAGTCAGCGGCTTTTTCGTCGTCTGCCATTACAACCCCAGCAACCCGATCACGCCAATGACGATCAGGTAGATGGCCACGATGTAGTTGAGCAGCTTGGGACGGACCAGGATCAGGATGCCGGCGATCAGCGATACCAGCGGTACCAGGGCGATGTGGAGGGTCATGGACGTGGCGCCTCGTGATGCGGAATGGGACGTCCAGCTTGCCATGAGTCGCGTCCCTGCGACTTGACGGGTGCCTCAGGCTGCGAGGGCGGTTGCCTGGTGGATGTCGGCCAGTGCCGTTTCGATGGCCTGGGCTTTCTGTTCCGGGCCAAGACCCACGCCTTCGGCGCGCACGAAGCGGATGTCGGTGATGCCGAAGAAGCCCAGCACGGTGCGCAGATAGGGCTCCTGAAAATCGGCCGCCGTCGCGGGGCCTTCGCTGTACACGCCGCCTCGCGAAGAAGCGATGATGACGCGCTTGCCGCCGGCCAGCCCTTCCGGGCCGTTTTCGGTGTAGCGGAACGCCTTGCCGGGGACGGCGATGCGGTCGATCCAGGCCTTGAGCTGGCTGGAAATGCTGAAGTTGTACATCGGCGCGCCAATGACGATGACGTCGGCGGCGAGGAAATCGGCCAGCACGCGCTCGCCGAGATGATCCGGCTCGCGGCTCGTGTCCACGACGGGCAGCCAGTGCGGAATCGGGTCGGCGGCCAGATCGTGGTAGTCGACCTGCGTGCCGGGATGATCCTGCACCCACTTTTCGACGATGGCAGCCGACAATTGGCGGGAAACGGAATGTGATCCAAGTGCACTGGTGTCCAGATGGAGCAGTTTCATGGGAGACCTCATGCGTGTGTGAAAAGGGGAAGGCGCGGTATGCGCTGGCGACAAAGTTAAGGGTTGGACAATGGCCTGATAAGTGGGCAAAATCAGGAATTATCGTTCACGAGGAGAAACAGTCATGCAGGCCATGACTGGCGCCTTGCAGGATCTCAACGACCTGTATTTCTTTGCGGCGGTGGTCGAAAACGGCGGGTTTTCGGCAGCGGGCAGGGCGCTCGGCATCCCCAAGTCACGCCTGAGCAAACGCGTGGCGCAACTGGAAGAACGCTTGGGGGTGCGCCTGTTGCAACGGACCACGCGCAAATTCGTGGTGACCGAAACCGGCGAGCGTTTCTACGAACATTGCCGCGCCGTGCTGGAAGAGGCGAGGGCGGCGCAGGATGCCGTCGATGCCGTGCGCGCCGAGCCACGCGGCATGGTGCGGATCAGCTGCCCGGTGTCGCTTGCGCGTTCCTTGCTGGCGCCGATCCTGCCGGATTTCCTGGCCGAGTATCCCAAGGTGCAGGTGAGGCTTCTGGCCAGCAATCGTCGCGTGGATCTGATCGACGAGGGCTACGACATCGCCATCCGCGTTCGGTTCAAGCTGGATACCGACGCCACGCTCATCGTGCGCGAATTCGGCATGTCCTGCATGATCCTGGTGGCCGGCAGCGCGCTCTGGAATCAATTCGACCGGCCGCAAACCCCGGTGGATCTGAGCACGCTACCCACCTTGTCGATGAACGAGCAGGGCGGCGCGCAGACATGGGAGCTGATGCATACCGATGGCGACAAGGCTCACGTGGATGTAACGCCTCGCCTCGTCAGTGGCGAATTCGCGGTATTGCTGGAGGCCGCACAGCGTGGCATGGGCGTGGCGCTGTTGCCGGAATCGGTGTGCGCCCGTTTCCTGGAGGAAGGCCGACTGGAACGCTTGCTGCCGGATTGGAGCGGCCCGCAGGGAACCATGCATTTCGTTTATCCGAGCCGTCGCGGCTTGCTTCCCGCCGTGCGCGCGCTGGTGGATTTTCTGGCCGAGCGGCTGCCTCCGTCGGCGGCACGCACGGCAGATACCTGCTAAGAAACAACGAAAGCGTTCGGACGAAACCGTTCGTGTTGAGCGCAGCGAAGCGAAGTCGAAACACCGGAATGCCAGTATCGCAGGGCACCTCGACTTCGCCTGTCCTGAGCTTGTCGAAGGGCTCAAGACCTACCCAGCCTTGCCCCGCATCTTGACCGCTTCCAGAAAACGCGCCAGCACGGGCGACGGATCGCCCTTGCGCCAGGCCACGGCCAGCAGCAGATCGGCCTGCTTGTCGGCCAGTTCGATCATGCATACCTCGGGCAGTTTCACCGCCCGCAGCGAGGCCGGCACCAGTGCCATGCCGACGCCGGCCGACACCAATGCCAGCAATCCCGTCACTTGTTGCGCCTCCTGGCGAATCACCGGGTGGAACCCATCCAGCGCCGCCATCTGCATCAACGTGTCATACAGCGTGGTGCTGTAAGCACGCGGCTGCGTCACGAAAGGTTCCTGCGCCACGTCGCGCAGATGCATGCGCTTGCGCGAAGCCAGCGGATGCTGGCAAGGCATGGCCACCAGCAAGCGTTCGTGGTCGATCACGTCGACCTGCAATTGCAGCGCCACGCTTTGCTCCTTGGGCATGGCGCGCACCAGACCGACGTCGATCTGCCCGGCAAGCAAGGCGTCGTACTGGGCTTCGGTGTACATCTCGTGCAATTCCAGCTGCACTCTGGGCACGATGTCCGAAAACCGCAGCAGCGTCTGGGGCAGGGCATTGTGGAAGGAAAGCGACGCGGGATAGGCCAGACGAAGTCGCCCCGTGCAGCCTCCAGCCGCTTCAGTGACCACCGTGCGCGCGGCCTCCGCACGCGCCAGAATCTCGCGCGCCTCGTTCAGGAACAGACGGCCCGGCTCGGTGAGCGCCACGCGGCGCTTGTTGCGATCGAACAATCGTGCCCCCAGATCGTCCTCCAGCGCACGGATCTGCTGCGACAGGGGAGGTTGCGAAATATGCAGTTTCCGGGCTGCCTGGGTGAAGCTGAGGGCCTCGGCCACGGCCACGAAGTAACGTAACTGGCGCAGATCGAACATAGTCGTTTTCGCGATAACTGACGGACGAAAAATATATTGGAGTTTAATCCATCCGGGCCGTACATTGGCACCGTTCGTCGCCACTCCCCTCCCCCTGGGCGGCGAACCACACGCCCCGCAGACGGCGCGCAAAACACGGCATCGATCTCTCCCCTCCGATTCGATCCCGTGGCGCCAGCTCTGCGGGGCGTTTTTTTTGCCGGGCAGGTCACAGAACCAGGTGTTGAAGACGATGTCGCCCGACGATGTCTGTCTCGACCAGGCCGGTGCTGCTAAGTTGTCCGCATCACGGGGGGAGCGTCATGTGGGGATATTACGTTGCGTTGGCGTTGCGAAGCAGTGCGCGAAGCAAGGCCTTGACGGCGTTGGTGATCGTGCTGCTGGCTTTCGGGGTGTCGGCCTGCATGGTGTCCTATGCCGTGTTCCGTGCGACCACGAGCGATCCCATTCCGTCCAGGTCTTCCCGTCTTTACGTGCCGCAGATCGACAACGTCGGGCCGTCCCGCACCTGGCAGGGCCAGCCGCCCAACATGCTGAGCTACACCGATGCGGTCGCGCTGTGGCAGGCGCACAAAGCCAGGCGGCAAACACTGCTCTATCCCACGAAATGGCAGGTGCAATCGGACAACCGATCTGTTCCCGCCATGTCGAAGACCGGCGATGCGGTGACCGCCGATTTTTTCCCCATGTTCGACGTGCCGTTCCGCTTCGGCAGCGGCTGGGCCGCGAGTGACGATGCACAGCACGCCAACGTGGCCGTCATCAGTCGGCGTTTGAACGAAAAGCTGTTTGATGGGCGAAACAGCGTAGGGCAGGAGATCCGGCTGGACGGGAAGGTCTTCCGCATTGCCGGCGTGCTGGACGACTGGAACCCGAAGCCCCGTTTCTATGACATCGGCAACCTTTCAGTCGGGGACGCATTCGATGACGTGGGAGACATCTACATCCCGTTCACCCGTGCGACCGACATGAAAAAGAACAGCCGATACGCCAATTGCCCGACGGCGACAGGAAATGCGGATACCAGCGATTGGGATGCCTATCTGCACAGCGAATGCGACCGGATCGGCGCCTGGGTGGAGCTTGCGACACCCGCCGACGTCAAACGCTACCGCGACTACCTGCATAATTATGCCGAACAGCAGCAACGCCTGGGCCGCTTTTCATGGCCGCCCAATGTGCGCTTGCGCAATCTGATGGACTGGATGGCGTACTTGCGCGTCACGCCCAAGGCATCCAGCCTGTCCATGCTGGTTTCCGCCAGTTTTCTGCTGATCGTGCTGGTCAACGTCGTCGGGCTCATGCTGGCCCGATTCATGCGGCGTGCGCCGGAAATCGGCATTCGCCGCGCATTGGGCGCTTCGCGCGCGGCCGTCTA
>DASSTF010000110.1:0-24143 GCA_035708045.1 Rhodanobacteraceae bacterium
TCGGGTTCCAGTAACGGGTCTGGTGGCCGAAATGCACGCCAGCTTCGAGCATCTGGCGCATGGTGACTTGAGGCATGTGGATCACTCCGATATGGGAACCTGCTCCGCTCACGCGGTGATGCGCATCCGCCATCGGGCGGGATTGGCGCGACAGGTTCCGGGGTTGGGCTTCCGCAGACCCCGCGGCAACGACCCCTTGCGGGGACCCCGGTGCCGGTTGACGGCCTGCGTGTGTATTCGTCGGTGACGTCCGACGTGGACGGTTTTGCTCTCGCAAAGCTTGCCTATTGTACAGAACGTCCGCAGGCCGAACAAGCAGCATGGGCTTGTCTTCCGACAGGTCATGTCCAATTAGTAAAAATTATTGACTATTAAGTATTTTTACTTTAGCTTCGCTCGACATGAACGATCAGATCCGCATCCCCGTTTCCATGCCTGCGCTGCTGCGTGCGGCGCGTCGTGCCTATGGCGGCGCGATCCGTGCCGATCTGGATCGTGCCGGCTACGACGACATTCCGCGCAACGGCTTGTATGTGCTGGGGGCGCTGGCCAACCACGATACGCCGCTGAGCGAGATCATCCGTTACCTGGGCGTGTCCAAGCAGGCCGCCGGCCAATTGGTCGACACCCTGGTGTCGCGCGGATACCTGGAGCGCGAAGTGGACGCCGAGGATCGGCGCCGGTTGACCATTCGTCTGAGCGCGCGTGGCGAAGATGCGGCCATCATCATGCGCGAGGCCGTCAAACGCATCGACACACGGCTGGCGCAGCGGGTGTCACGGGAATGGATCGACCACACCCGCGCCACGTTGTTGGCGTTGATTGGAGACGACCATGAATCGTGAGGCCGAACAGATGGGAACACGAACCGGCGCACCCGGCGTTGGTGCAGTGCTGTTTGCGTCGGATTACTGCACGCTGGCACGGTTTTATGCCGAAGCGTTGGGTTTCGTCGTGCTGGAGCGGGAAGGGGATTTCGTGCGGCTCGAACGCGATGGTTTCGAACTGCTGGTGCATGCCATGCATGGCGATGCCGCGCCCCGGGCAAGATTTGACGCGTCACCGCGCCGACGCAGTGAAAGCCCGGTCAAGCTGGTGTTCACGGTCGACGACTTCGGCGCGACCCGCGACGCCGTGGAGCGTCTTGCGGGTCGACTCGACGCCGATGCCAAGGCATGCGATTTCGTGGCGGCCGCATCCTGGATGGCGAGGATCCGGAAGGCAACGTGATCCAGTTGCGGGAGCGCGCTTCATGAGCGGCGTATTTCGCGCGATCCGATGGTCATGTCCCGGTTTCGTGAAAAGCGCCGCGGATTGACCGCGTGCTGCAAAGCGGGGCGGGATGAACGATAATGGCAGGGCTATGCCAGTTACTATCAAAACCCCCGAAGAAATCGAATCGATGCGCGTTGCCGGCCGCCTGGCGGCCGAAGTGCTGGCGCTGCTCACCGAGCACATCAAGCCCGGCGTCACCACCGAGGAGATCGATCGCATCGCCTACGAGCACATCGTCAACGTGCAGAAGGCGATTCCCGCCAACGTCGGCTACCACGGCTTTCCCAAGACACTGTGCACCTCCGTCAACCACGTCATCTGCCACGGCATTCCGTCGCCGGGCAAGGTGCTCAAGGACGGCGACATCGTCAATTGCGACGTCACCGTCATCAAGGATGGCTGGCACGGTGATACCAGTCGCATGTATTACGTCGGCACGCCGTCGGTGCGGGCCAGGCGACTGGTGGAAACGGCCTATGAAGCCATGATGAAGGGCATCGAAACGGTGCGTCCGGGCGCGACGCTGGGCGACATCGGCCACGCCATCCAGACCCATGCCGAAGCCGCCGGTTTCAGCATCGTGCGCGAGTACTGCGGCCACGGCATCGGCAGGATCTACCACGACGAGCCGCAGATCCTGCATTACGGACGGCCCGGCGAGGGCCTGAAGCTGGAAAAGGGCATGACCTTCACCATCGAGCCGATGGTCAATGCCGGCAAGCGCCACACCCGACAGTTGCCGGATGGCTGGACCGTAGTGACCAAGGATCACTCGCTGTCGGCGCAGTGGGAACACACCCTGGCCGTCACCGACGATGGTTTCGAAATCCTGACGCCCTGGCCGGACGCCGCCTGATCCCCTCGCATTCGCGGGGCTCATTGCCCCGCATCGAAGCAGGCGGCATCATCAAGCGACGATCCGAACCGGCATGACCGATGCCGCATGTCGGACTTTGCCTGTTGCTGTCGGAATATCCCGTGACCGCTCTGACCCGCCTGCCGCCTTTGCCACGTCTGCCGCCGGCCGTGCCGCGTTCGGGCGTGTCAGCCGAAGCGCGGCATGCGCTCAGGCAACTGCTGGACGACGACAACCGGCTGCTGGCGACGTCGTTCGCCGCCGGCGCCGATGCCACCATGCTGGCGCGTCGCCGTGGTGATACGGTGACGCGGATCGTCGTGCATGTCTGGACGACGATGGTTGGCGACACGCCGGAAGTCGCACTGTACGCCGTGGGCGGTTTCGGCCGCGGCCTGCTGTTCCCGTATTCGGACGTGGATCTGCTGGTGCTGGCCATGCCGGCCGCAACCACCGCGCATGAGCATGCCCTGCAGGCGTTCTTCACCTGCCTGTGGGACATCGGCCTCAAGCCGGGGCAGGCCGTGCGCGAGCCGGCGCAGTGCCGGGAATTGGCCGTCGCGGATGTCAGCGTGTTCACCAGTTTGCTGGATGCCCACAGGCTGGCCGGCGACCCCGCGATGGACGAGGCGCTCGAAGGGATCGTGAACGCCTCGGACATATGGCCGCCGCAGCAATACCTGGAGGCCAAACTGGCCGACCAGCGCGAGCGCCACGCGCGGCACGACGATACCGCGCACAACCTCGAACCCAACCTCAAGGATGGCCCCGGCGGCCTGCGCACCCTGGACATGCTGCGCTGGCTGGGCCGACGCGTGGCCGGCGCCGGCAGTTTCGACGCCATGGTGATCGAGGGGCTGCTGGATCCGGCCGAGCGCGCGCATCTGGCCGAGGCCGAGGCCACGCTGCATCGCTACCGCTTTGCCCTGCATCTTGCGGCGGGGCGTGCCGAAGAACGCCTGCTGTTCGATTTCCAGCGCGAGCTGGCGGCACGCATGGGTTTCGAGGACGAACACGCGCGCAACCTCGGCGTCGAACAGTTCATGCAGGCCTACTACCGCGCCGCCACCGCCATCGAGCGTCTGGGCGTGCAACTGGGCGAACGCTTCGAGGAAATGCTGGAGCCGGCGGTTGATCCGCAGCCCCTGAACGACAATTTCGTGCGCGTCGGCAGGCGCATGGAGGCGCGCGACCCGGCATTGTTCGTGCAACGGCCCGCGGCGCTGGTGGAAGCCTTCGCCCTGCGTCTGGATCATCCGGAACTGATCGGTTTCAGCGCCGACACCATGCGCCACATCCACCAGACCGTGGCCCGCCACAGCGAACGCATTGCCGCCGACGAGGGCGTGCTTCGCGCTTTCCTGGCACTGCTGCGGCGTGGCGCTCCGGCGGCCGAGGCGTTGTGGCGCATGAACCGTTTCGGCCTGCTGGCCGCGATCATTCCCGGCTTCGGTCAGGTCGTGGGGCGCATGCAGTACGACCTGTTCCACGTCTACACCGTGGACGAGCACACCATCCGCGTCCTGCACAACGTGGCGCGCTTCGCCGATCCCGATGCGCGCCGGGAGTTTCCGCTCGGCTGCGAGATATTCGCCAGTCTGGAGCATCCCGAACTGCTGCTCCTGGCGGCGCTGTTCCACGACATCGCCAAGGGCCGCGGCGGCGACCATTCCGTGCTGGGCGAAACCGAGGCGCGCACGTTCTGCACCCGTCTCGGACTCGGCGCGGACGACGTCGAACTGGTCGCCTGGCTGGTGCGCTGGCATCTCCTGATGAGCACCACCGCGCAGCGGCAGGACATCACCGATCCCGACGTGGTGCACCGTTTCGCCACCGACATGGGCGACTGGGAACACCTGGATTACCTCTACCTGCTCACCGTCGCCGACATCATCGGCACCAGCCCGAAACTCTGGAATGCCTGGAAGGATCGCCTGCTGGCCGATCTTTACGTCGCGGCGCGTTACGCCCTGCGCTCGGACCTTGCCTTGCCGCTGCGCACCGGCGCGCGCGTGCGGGTGTGCCGCGAACGTGCGCTGGCCCTGCTGGCCGCGGACGGCTTCGATGCCGACCAGGTGGCGCGCGTGTGGAGCGATTTTCCCGATCTCAGTTTTCTGCGTCACCGCCCCGAGCAGATTGCCTGGCAGACGGCGGCCATCCTGCGTTCCGACGGCGCCTTGCCGCTGGTGGAAGTGCATCCATTCTCCGTGCGCGGCACGACGGAAGTCTTCGTGTACACGCCCGACCGCGACGGCCTGTTTGCCGACATCACGGCCACGCTCGACCGCCAGCGTTTTTCGGTGGTGGAGGCGCGCGTGCTCAGCTCGCATACCGGCATGGCGCTGGACACGTTCCTGCTGCTGGAATCGGATACCCAGGAACCGGCCACGCTGGAGCGGGCCGAAGTGTTGCGCCAGCGGCTGTTGCGCGCGCTCAGCCGATCCACGCACACGCAACCGGCGCGGCGTGGCCTGTCGCGCCAGCTGCGGCATTTCCAGATGCAGCCGCATGTGCAGTTCACGCGCGACGAAAGCCAGGGGCGCACCCAGGTGGCGCTGGTGTGCAGCGATCGCCCCGGCTTGCTGGCCTCGGCGGCGCAGGCATTCCGCGAAACCGGCGTGCGCGTTCATGACGCGCGCATCGCGACATTCGGCGAGCGGGTCGAGGATTTCTTCCTGGTCAGTGACGCCGACGACATGCCGTTGGCCGACGATGCCTGCGAAATATTATGCAAGGCTTTGGAGCGCCAGGTAGGCCACCGCTCCTAACACCGCAACGCCCCCGGCGGTAGGAGCCTGCCTGCAGGCGATGGTCTGATTATTCGGTAAATCAGGCCATCGCCTGCAGGCAGGCTCCTACATCGAGGCGTGGATGAACGCTTGCGTGTACTCTTGCCTTTTTGCAAAAAACGGATCCCGACCATGGCAGACCTTCAGGCGCAGATCGAGGACGCCTTCGAACATCGTGACCAGCTCGACCGCGAAGCCATCCGGCCAGCGGTGGAAGATGCGCTGGCCCTGCTCGAATCCGGCGAGCGCCGCGTGGCCGAACCGGACGGCCAGGGTGGCTGGAAGGTCAACCAGTGGCTGAAGAAGGCCGTGTTGCTGTATTTCCGCCTCAACGACAACCGCGTGGTCGATGGCGGCCCGGCACAGGCCTTCGACAAGGTGCCGCTGCGCTTTGCCCACGACCATGACGCCGAACTGGAACATCTCGGCGCGCGCGTGGTGCCCGGCGCCCTGGTGCGTCGCGGTGCGTACATCGGCAAGGACGTGGTGCTGATGCCGAGCTACGTCAACATCGGCGCGCATGTCGGCGCGGGCTCCATGGTCGACACCTGGGCCACGGTCGGATCGTGCGCGCAAATCGGCGAGGGCGTGCACTTGTCCGGTGGCGTCGGCATCGGCGGCGTGCTGGAACCATTGCAGGCGGGCCCCACCATCATCGAGGATCACTGCTTCATCGGCGCGCGTTCCGAGGTGGTCGAGGGCGTGGTGGTGGAAAAGGGCAGCGTGATCGGCATGGGCGTGTATCTGGGCCAGTCCACGCGCATCTACAACCGCATGACCGGCGAAACGAGCTACGGCCGTGTCCCCGCCGGCAGCGTCGTCGTGGCCGGCAATCTGCCGGCGAAGGATGGCTCGCACAGTCTGTATGCCGCCGTCATCGTCAAGCAGGTGGATGAGAGGACGCGTTCGAAGACGGGGATCAACGAGTTGTTGCGGGCGGGGGAGTGATGGTTGAGCGGCGAGGGACGAGGGGCGAGTAGCGGGGGGTGCGAAAATCGACGCCTGAGGTGATCGTGATGGTGTCGAACCATGGTGTGCGCTAGCCTTCCCGCATTCCTGTATTCACCCATCATTCGGTTGTTGCCATGTCCAGTCTGCCCAAGCTTTACGGTCTTCCCACCTGCGATACCTGCCGCAAGGCGCGCAACTGGCTCAAACGTTTCGACATCGAGCACGAGTTCATCGACTACCGCGCCGATCCGGTGGCGCCGGAAACGCTGAAGGAATGGGCGCGGAAAGTCGGCGGCTGGGAAAAGCTGGTCAACAAGTCCTCGACCACCTGGCGCAACCTGTTGCCGCAACGCAAGAATCCGGGCAGCGACCCGGAATGGACGCTGCTGATCCGCGAATATCCGGCGCTGGTGCGCCGTCCCGTGGTGGTCACGGCGGATGGCGAGGTCACTGTCGGTTTCAGCGACAATGCCTTCAAGCAACGTTTCGACATCTGAGCCATTGCCATGTCCGATGTCGTCGACCTTGCCATCGATCTGATCCGCCGCCGCTCCATCACCCCCGATGACGCGGATTGCCAGCCGCTGCTGGCCGAGCGCCTGGCGCGCGCCGGTTTCACCATCGAGCACCTGCGTTTCGGCAAGGTCGACAATCTGTGGGCGACGCACGGGCAGGGCGACGGGCCGACGCTGGCTTTCCTCGGCCATACCGACGTGGTGCCGAGCGGCCCCGAGGGTGCGTGGGCTTCGCCGCCGTTCGAGCCGGTCGTCCGCGATGGTGTGTTGTATGGGCGTGGCGCGGCGGACATGAAGGGCAGCGTCGCGGCCATGGTCGTGGCGCTGGAAAAGTTTGTTGCCGCGCACCCGGATCATCGCGGGCGCGTCGCGTTGCTGCTGACCAGCGACGAGGAAGGCGATGCCGTCGACGGCGTGCGCAAGGTGGCCGATGCCTTTCGCGGGCGTGGCGAACGTCTGGACTGGTGCGTCGTCGGCGAACCGTCGGCGCAAAAAGCCTTGGGCGATCTGATCCGGGTGGGACGGCGCGGTTCGCTGTCGGCAATGTTGAGCGTGCGCGGCGTGCAGGGCCATGTGGCGTATCCCGACAAGGCGTTGAACCCGATTCATGCCTTCGCGCCGGCGCTGACGGAGCTTGTCGCCGAGCGTTGGGACGATGGCAACGACGATTTTCCGCCGACCTCGTTCCAGGTGTCCAACATCCATGCGGGCGCCGGCGCCAACAACGTCATTCCCGGCAGTCTCGATGTCCTGTTCAATTTTCGCTACGGCACGGCCAGCGATGCGGCGGATTTGCGTCGACGCGCTGAAGCGATTCTCGATCGTCACGGTCTGGACTGGCATATCGACTGGCACGACTCGGGCCGTCCCTTCCTGTCGCCGCCGGATGGCCAACTGCGCCAGACCGTGGTCGACGTATGCCGTGAGCTGGCCGGCCACGATCCCGAACAAAGCACTGGCGGCGGGACGTCCGATGGCCGCTTCATCGCTCCACTGGGCGTGGAAGTGGTGGAGCTGGGGCCGGTCAATGCGACCATCCACAAGATCGACGAATGCATCGAACTGGCCGCGTTGCAGCGCCTGCCCGACATGTATCTGGGCATCTGCGAGCGGATGCTGAATTGAGGCGGCGGTCGATCGCGGCGTGCGGTCGACGATCAAAATCGTGAACATGCGTGGGAAGGGGCGTACGATGGTTTCGTCTCCCCCCAGGATTCATGCCATGAAACGCTACGCCATCATGTTTTCAGTCTTGCTTGCCTTCGTCGCCGTGCCTGTGCTGGCGGCGCTGTCGACGGGCGCCAAGGCTCCCGCATTCACTGCCGAAGCCAGCCAGGCCGGCAAGGATTTCACCTTTTCGCTCCAGCAGGCGCTCGCCAAGGGGCCGGTGGTGGTGTACTTCTATCCGGCTGCCTACACCGGCGGTTGCGATCTGGAAGCGCACACCTTTGCGACGCACAAGGACGAGTTCACCGCCGCCGGCGCCACCATCATCGGCGTGTCGGCGGACAGCATCCAGCGACTCAACAAGTTCTCGTCCGATCCGGAATACTGCGCCGGCAAGTTCGCGGTGGCTTCCGATCCCGACGGCAAGATTGCGGCGAGCTACGGCCTCAAGCTGATCCCCCCGCAGCCGGGCGTCACCGACGTCAATGGCGACGCGGTCAAGCACGGCTTCATTCCGCGCACGACCTTCGTGATCGACCGCGACGGCAAGATCGTCGCCGCGTTCTCGTCGAAAACCGACCACATCCGCCCCGACCAGCACGTGGCGAAATCGCTGGCGATTGTGCGCAAGCTCCAGGCTGGCAAGACGCCCTGACGATTCAGCGCGCGAGTTTTTCCAGCGCCTGCACGATATGTTCCGGCCCATCGATGGCGACCACCCGCGGGTGGCCGTCCTCGATGCCGTGGTGCAGTTCGTGTTCCCAGGTCACGTGATAGGGCATGTGGATGCCGAAGCCGCCCAGCTCGACTACCGGTTCGATGTCCGAGCGCATCGAGTTGCCGACCATCACGAAGCGTGAAGCCTCCAGGTTGAATTCGGACAACACCTTGGCGTAGCTGCGCGGGCTTTTTTCCGACACGATCTCGATGCGCCGGAACAGGTCGCCGAGGCCGCTGAGTTCGATCTTGTGCTCCTGGTGCTTGAGGTCGCCCTTGGTGATCAGCACGATTTCATGCCTGTCGGCGACGGCCTCGACGGCTTCGCGAATGCCGGGCAGCAGCTCCACCGGGTGTTCCAGAATCCTGCGTCCCAGCGCCAGGATGCGGCCGATGTCGGCGCCGCTGATGCCGCCGTCGGTGATATCGATGGCGGTATCGACCATGGCCAGGGTCATGTTCTTGGCGCCGTAGCCGTACAGGTCGAGGTGGCGCTGTTCCTGCGCAAGCAGGCGCCGACGCACGTTCTCGCAGTCGAGATCCGTCCAGTTGGCCATGATCCGCTCGAACTCGGCCGCCGCGTGGCGGTAATAGCCTTCGCTGTGCCACAGCGTGTCGTCGCCGTCGAAACCGACCAGTTCGATCATGCCCGTCATCTTCCGCGAAAACGTCGAGTGTATCGGGGCGCTACACTTGGCGTCGACTTCCGACGAGGGCAAGAACCATGCTGCGCATGTCCCGTGTTTGTTTGCCGATGGCGCTGGCCGCTGCGCTTGCATTGGCCGGTTGCGGAGGTTCTTCGGGATCCGGTCAAAACGAGTCGACTGGCCAGGCATCGACAACGGCTTCATCGGCGGGCACGGTTTCGCCGCCCGCCATCGCGGCATCAAGCCCCGTACCCGGCGACCACGCGCGGACGGAACGCTACCGGATCGACATCGACTATCCGCGCTTGCCGGTGTCCGACGCCGTGCTTGACCGCACTCTGCGCAAGACCGGCAACGAGGCCAAGCACGAGTTCATGCAGAGCTTGCCCGACCCGAAGCAATTGCCCGAATTCGCCCATCGCCAGCTGCAGTTGAAGGTGGATTTTTCCGTGGCGTCGCGCATGCCGCGGTTCGTCAGCATCCGCGAGCGTGGCATGGCCGATACCGGTGGCGCGCACCCGATCCCGATCGACGGCAGCTTTGTCTACGACGCCAGGGCCGGCAAGCTCATCACGCTGGATGACCTGTTCGTCGATCCGGATCAGGCGCGTCGGCGTCTGGCGGACATGGCGCGCAAGACGCTGGAGAAGAAACTGCTGGCCAACGTGCCCGGCGGCAGCAAGACATCCGCCAAGGTTCGCAAGGAATGGATCGACAACATGCGCAGCATGATCGAAGGCGGCACCCAGCCCACGCAGCAGAACTTCTCCGAGTTCGTGGTGCTCGCCGGCGCCGGCGACAAGGCCTCGGGCCTGCAGCTGATCTTCTCGCCCTATCAGGTGGCGCCGTATGTCTACGGCTCCCAGACCGTCGATGTTCCCGTGGACGTTTTTGCCGATCTGCTCAAGCCCGGTTACCGGAATGCCTTCGACGTGGACGACGCCGGTCAGTGACCGGATGAGCGGTCGCGCGGAACGAATACCGCAAACATGCCGGCCCAGGGTTTGACCATGAATCCCGGTGGCCCGTACTGCTCGCCGCCGACGTAGAACTGCGACAGCGTGCCGTCCAGGTACAGCGCGTCGCGGCAGCCGAACTTGTCGCGGAACAGGCGCGCGAAGGTATGGAAATTCACCGGCGCCTGGCTGATGGCGAAGATCACCTGGTTCGGGCTGCGCGCGCATACGCCGCTGCGCCACTTGAGGCTGGTCGAGTCGGCCTCGAAATGCGGATTGACCCCGCCGTCGATCACCAGCATCGGACCAGATTGCGTGGCCCAGCGCGGCGCATGACGATCCTGCTTCCATGCCTTGGTGGTCTGCACCGTGGCATGGCCGTTTTCGTCGATCGAGAACACCCCATTGGGCAGAAGCGAGAAATTGCCGTGCCTGGGATTGCCGTGGGCAGTGTTCAGTGGCACCAGCGTCTTGCCGTTTTCCACGAACAATCCGAGCGGCGCGCGGCGGCTGTCGTAGATGCCGGCATTGGCGGCAAACAGCAGTGTCTTGTCGTGCCGCGCGCCCCATTGCTTCAACGTGTCGATGTCGCCGAATGGCTGATGCGTGTCCGGGTTGCGCCAGTACAGCGCCAGGGGCGCCTTGCGCGTGTCGATGGAAACGACGCGGAACGGCAGCTTGTCGAATTGCACCGTGCGGCTTTCGACACCGTGGTCGGCATGGCCACAGGCGGCCAGCAGCGTGACGGCCAGCAGGGCGACAAGCCGGTGCAGGCTTGTCGCGAGGCGAGGTTTTCGATGGCGATGACCCGGCATGCTGCAGATGGTCGCCTCAGAAAGCGATATCGCGCAAGCCACAATGACGAAACTGGTTCAGTTCCGGGCGCAGTACGGGCGCAATACCTTTAAAATCGAATTTTTACATGACCAAATGCCCGGAATCGACATGCCGTATACCCCCATTCTCGCCACCCTGGGCTACGTGCTGTCGCCGGACGGTTCGCAGGTGCTCATGATCCACCGCAATCGGCGCAAGGACGATCAGCACCTGGGCAAATACAATGGCCTGGGCGGCAAGCTGGATGCCGATGAGGACGTCGCTGCCTGCATGCGCCGCGAGATCCGCGAGGAAGCCGGCATCGAATGCCTTTCAATGCATTTGCGCGGCACCTTGAGCTGGCCCGGTTTCGGCAAGCACGGCGAGGACTGGCTGGGCTTCATTTTCATCATCGACCGTTTCGAGGGCGAACCGCATCAGGGCAATCACGAGGGCGAGCTGGAATGGGTGGCCCGTGACCGCCTGCTCGAACTGCCGTTGTGGGAAGGCGACCGTCATTTCCTGCCGCTGGTGTTCGACGACGACCCGCGCCCGTTCCATGGCGTGATGCCGTACAGCGACGGGCGCATGCAGTCATGGTCGTATTCGCGGCCATGACCTCCTGCCATTGAAGCGAAAGGAACCCCTGGCATGAGTGCATTGCTGATGTTGTTCGCCTGCCTGGTGCTGGGCGTGCTGGTGGCGCGGTTCGCGCGGCCACCGGAAAACATGGTGCAGGGCCTCAACTGGTGGGTGCTGCGCATCGCCCTGCCGGCGCTGGTGCTGGAGCTGGTGCCGCAACTCCGGTTCGATGCGCATCTGTGGTATCCGGCGGCCGCGGTGTGGCTCGGGTTTCTGGGAGCGTGGCTGGTGTTCGGCCTGCTCGGCCCGCGCCTGGGCTGGTCGCGCGGGCGCACGGGCGCGGTGATCCTGGTCTGCGGGCTGGGCAACACGACCTTCCTCGGCTATCCGCTGGTCGAGACGCTGGTCGGCCATGATGCGCTGGGCTACGCGGTGGTGGCGGATCAGCTGGGCAGTTTTCCCATCCTGATTTCGCTGGCCGTGGTGGTGGCGAACCTCTACGCGGGGCTCACGCCGCATCCGGCGCATATCTTCAAGCGCATCTTCACCTTTCCGGCCTTCATCGCGTTGCTGGTGGGCGTCGTGGTGAACCTTGCCGGCGGCTGGCCCGATCTCGTCGATGGCGCGCTCTCGCCATTGGCCGCCACGCTGACGCCGGTGGCGCTGTTTTCGGTGGGCCTGCGTTTCAAGCTGACTCTCGGCAGTCGACAAATGCTGGGCGCGGCATGCCTCGGCTGGAGCTGGAAATTGCTCGCCGCGCCCGCGCTGGCGGTCGGCCTGGCCGCGTTGACCGGGGTGGGCGGCACCATCTTCATGGTGGGCGTGATGCAGGCCGGCATGGCGCCGATGGTATCGGCCACCATTCTGGCCAACGACTACGATCTGGAACCGCCGTTGGCCAACAGCATCCTCGGCATCGGCATCGTCATTTCGCTGGCAACGGTTCCCCTGATCCACCTGCTGCTGTCATGAACGATATGGCGAACGTTCGAGCCGACGTGTGGCTGTGGGCCGCGCGTTTTTTCAAGACACGCCGTCTGTCGCGCGAGGCCATCGACGGCGGCAAAGTCGAACTCAACGACGCTGCTTGCAAACCGTCAAAGTTGGTCAAGCCGGGCGACAGGTTGCGCATCACAAAAGGCGAGGAACGTTTCGACATCGAGGTGCTGGCGCTGTCCGACAAGCGCGGCCCGGCCAAGGTGGCGCAAACGCTGTACGAGGAAACCGAAGACAGCCGCGCCGCACGCGAAGAGCAGCGCGCCATGGCGCGCATGAGTCGCCCGATCAAACCCGACAAACGCCCCGACAAGGCCGACCGGCGCAAACTTCGCCGCTTCAAACACGACCTGTAGGGCAGGCACTGCCCGCCGTCAGATTCCGCCATGCCGGCAAATCATGCGTCGGTCCATGCCCGACCTACGAAGCGGGGTAGGCCGGCAGTTCGGGGTTGCGGCGGAAGCTGAAGATCAGGCTGGTTTCGATGCGGGCGACTTCCGGGCGCGTGGTGAAGGCATCCAGAGCGAAATCACGCAGGTGGTTGCTGTCGCGCACCGCCACGTGCACCAGGAAATCGTCGGCGCCGGCCACATGGTAGAAGGCAAGTACTTCGTTCAATGTGCCGAGGTAGGTATCGAACGTTGTCACTTCCTTGCGCGAGTGGCGCGCGAGCTGCACGCGAATCATGGCCTGCAGACCGATGCCCACGGCCGCCGGCTGGATTTCCGCGTGGTAACCCTCGATGACGCCGGCTTCGTGCAGGCGGCGCACGCGTTCCAGCGCGGTCGAGGGCGCGACGCCCAGGCGCTCGGCCAGGGTCTTGTTGGGCAGCCGTGCGTTCTTGCGCAGCTGCCGCAAAATGGCGAAGTCGATTCGGTCGAGTTGCATGGAAGGCTGCCTGAACGAAATAGTATTCGATGGATGGCTTCTAATGTCATGAATGATTCTATGATGGTTCGGATCTCTCGAACAGGTAACGATCATGACATACTCCCAGACCCGCGCCGTCCACGCCGGGCGTGAGGATTTCGCCGAGCTCGGCGTGCACGCGCCGCCGATCGATCTTTCCACCACCTATCCGGTGCCCGATCTGGATGAGGGAACGGCCAGTTTCGATGCGCTGGTGGGCGGCGAGGCCACGGCCTCCAACCCCATCTACGCGCGCCTGTTCAATCCCACCGTGGCGCGTTTCGAAAAGGCGCTGGCCGAAATGGAAGGCACCAGCGACGCGGTGGCCTTCGCCTCGGGCATGGCGGCAATGTCGGCCGTGCTGCTGGCGGCGCGCCAGCGCGGTTCGCATGTGCTGGCCGTGCGCCCGCTCTACGGCACGAACGATCACCTGCTCGAATCGGGCCTGATGGGCCTGCCGGTACGCTGGGTGAAGACGGAAGCCATCGCGGACGAAGTTCGCGACGACACGGCGTTGGTCATCATCGAGACGCCGGCCAATCCGACGCTGGATCTGGTCGACATCAAGGCGGTGGTGGAAGCGGCGGGTTCGACGCCGGTGATGGTCGATTCCACGTTTGCCACACCCGTGCTGCAGCAACCGGCCAGCCTTGGCGCGGCACTGGTGATGCACAGCGCGACCAAGTTCCTTGGCGGCCACGGCGACGTGATTGCCGGCGTGGTGGCGTGCGACGGCGAATGGGCGACGATGCTGCGCCAGGTGCGCGCGGCCACCGGCGGTCTGCTGCATCCGCTGGGCGCCTACCTTCTGCATCGCGGCCTGCCGACCTTGCAGCTGCGTGTGGAAAAGGCGCAGGTCAATGCCGGCATATTGGCCAAGCGTCTGGCCGATCATCCCGCCGTGGCGAAGACTTTTTATCCGGAGTTGGGGACGGTCGCCAATGCGCATCTTGCGCACACGCAGATGCGTGGCGCCGGCGCCTTGATCAGTTTCGATCTCAAGGGTGGGCATGCGGCGGCGGCGCGCGTGATGCGCGAGGTCAAGGTGGCTACGCCGGCGGTCAGTCTGGGGTCGGTGGATACCTTGATCCAGCATCCGGCCGGCTTGACGCACCGCGTCCTCGATGAGGAAACGCGCCGGCTGTGCGGCATCACGCCGGGGCTGATCCGCCTGTCGGTCGGTATCGAGCAGGTTGAAGATTTGTGGGATGACCTGGCGCAGGCGCTGGAAACCTGTACGAGAGCATGCGCCGCCTGAGGCTTCGGTGCGACAGGCGTCAAGTGGGTATGCCGTGCTCCCGTTCCCGGGAATCGGTGCTCTCGGCATGCACGGACAGCCGGTTGCGCCCGCCACGCTTGGCGCCATAAAGCGCCTGGTCGGCCTGGGTCAGCAGTTGCCGCAGATCCCAGCCGGCCGTATCGGTGCAGGCCAGCCCCACGCTGGCAGTCACCGTGACGCGTACGCCGTCATCCAGCGAGGCCGAGGTTGCCGCCAGCGCATGGCAAATGCGGCGACCGATATCGCTGCCTTGTTCACACAGGCAGTCGGGTATCAATATGCCGAACTCCTCGCCGCCCAGACGACCATAGATATCCGAAGCACGCAGCTCCTCGCGGCAAGTCATGGCCACGTGCCGGAGCACCTTGTCGCCGTTCAGGTGACCGTGCGTGTCGTTGATCTGCTTGAAGTGATCCATGTCCAGTATCAGCAGACAGGCATGGGTATGCGTTTTTTGCAGGTGATGCAGGGTCTTTTCGGCAACATCGAGAAAGTGCTTGCGGTTGAGGCATCCCGTCAGGTCGTCGTGATGGGCCATTTCGCGAAAACGGATTTGCGAATGCTTGGTGCGGTAGGCCCAGAGGCCGATAAAGGCAAGAACAAGCAGCAGCAGCAGCATGTACAGCCGATTGTTCTCGACCGCCTTGTGATCCAGGGATTGCTGCAATTGCAGAATCCGGTTCTGCTTGCTCAGTTTTTCCAGTTCCAGTTTTTTGGCCAGCACGTCCTGTTTGACCATCTGGTAGGCCAGTGCCTGTGCCTTGGCATCCTGCGTGGCAGCCTTGTATTGGGCCATGTATTTCTCGTGCCAGGCCAACGCCGCGCTATCGTCGCCAACCTGGCGTGCAACCTTGTAGAGCACCTCGTAGGCGTGCTGGAGCGTCCAGTTGAATTTACCGGAATCATTGGCCTTCAAGGCAGCCAGTGCCGATGATCGAGCGCGCTTGCTGTCGTGCTTTAGCAACCAGGCCCGCGCCAGCAAAACGTGAAGTTCGGCGATATGAAATTGATATCCGGCTTTCATGATGCTGGGAGTTGTCTTGCGGAGCAGGGCAATCGCTCGATCTGGATGCCCCTCGTCATTCATCATGCCGGCCCAATCCAGGCTCATGCTATTGGCGTAAATCGGTTCGTTGATGGCACGGCAGGCATCGATCGTTCGACGAAATTGCGGACTTGTTGCGGTCAAATCGCCGCGGTAGAGCAGGGTCTGACTTTTGTATAGATCGGCCTGACATTTGCCTTTGCCGGATGGGAAGGCTTGCTCCATCTGATACGCATATTTCAGTGCCAGATCGTATTGATCTACGCGATCAAGCATCTGGATGACCTGGCTAAAAACATTCATGCGTGCCGTGGCATCCGTGATCTTGGGAAGGTCTGCCATGAGCGAATTGGCCATGGTGTAGGCTTGCTCGTAATGCCTTTCCACAAAACTGTTATGGACGAGCAGCGCCTTGGCGCGAGAGGCAAGTGCAGCGTCAGCATGGCTTTTGACTAGAGCGTGTAATAGGCGATTGGCTTGGTCGTAGTTCCCCTCATAAGCAGCCTGCCAGGCATCCAGGTACTGAAGGTGCTGTTGCTCAGCTGGGGAGAGTTGCCGATTATTTTTGTGGAGTTGTTTCAGAATCAGAAGGAATCGGGAGTGTTCGCTGGTCTTGAGCTGATCTGCCTGACCGAGAAGTTTCGTTGTGGATACAGCGTGTTCCGGAATGGCCATGGCGATGCCGGACGCAAGGCAAAGCAGCACTATTACCAGAATGGCGCTGCATCGTTGGTGGAGCGTTCGCGCTCCCATAGGTATACCCGGGACGTCTCAGACCGCGGGTGGGTCGCGATCATCTTTGCCGGGAAGTTCCGGCGCTTCGCCATCGTCGAGGTCGTTATCGTCTTCGTAGCCGCTCTGTGTGGGGCTTTTGACGACGCTCATGTTCCTGCGCCCCAGTTCTTTTTCCAGCAGCGAGCTGTCGCCGATGGCAGCCGCCTGCTGGAGCCCCTCGGTGGCTTGCATGCCGGCCAATGTCCGAGCCAGGTCATCTCCGGATGCATGACGCAGCGACGCATCGCTGCCGATGGTTTCCAGCAATTCGATGGTATTCGACATGGACTTTCCCCTCTTGTTGTTTTTCCCAGGCTCGATAATAGCGCAAGCTGCAGGTCACCGAGTCGCGCAAGGTCGAATCCGAAAATGGCGTGATTTCGGCGCGTCCGACGGGTTACGCTGTTTCCATGTTCTCTGAATCCGACTGCGCCCGATCGAGTGCTTTCAACCGCTCCCGGATGGCCTTGTTGGGCGCCGACGGCGCCACGGGTGCGAGAACGACGGTTTCCTCGGCCGTGATGTCCGTGGTCGGCATGTCTTTCAGCATCACCCGGCGGATGCGCGGCTGCTGGATCGGCAAAGTGGCGCCGCGATAGATGATGACTTCGTGGTCCAGCGGGTAATCCCGGGCCAGCACGTCGACCAGTACCTGACGATAGGCCGGTCCGGTGGAAAAGCGCTTGAGCGAGCGGTCGCCGACCACACCGACCTGCCAGAGCACCAGATAGGCGTGGGGATTCAGCGGCGTTTCCGACATCAGCAATTGGCTGGCTTCGTAATGCTGGCAACCGTGGCGGCCCGGGTCGAAGCCCAGATCTGCGTACAGGCAATCCTCGGCGGAGATACCGGGTTCCATGATCGCCTCGAAACCTTCTTCGCGCGCGACACGGATCACCTCGTGCGGCGACCAGGCGAAAATGCCGGGATGGCCATAGAACACGCCGCAAACTTTTTTGCCGGCGCGCACTTCGGTCATCATCACTTCGACCCATTCGCGATAAGTAATCATGCGCGATTTGTCGCCCTTTCCGTAATAAGGCTGCAGGCTGCGCACGTCGGGATGCATGGATTCGAGCCACATTTCGACGATGCCGTCGGAAAGGCCGGCGAAAATCACGTCGGCCTGCTTGATGTGGCTACGCGCCAACGGACTCAGATGTGAGCCCAAGACCATGCCGAGGCCGACACAGGCAATGCGGCCTTTCGGAGTGGGAGAAGCGGAATCGATTTGGGCGGTATTCATGGCCTGAATCATAGGGCATGCATGACCTGCTCAGACAGGTCATGCGCTTTTGAATGTGCAAGAGTCATGCGACCCAGTTGTCGCCATGCTGCAATCGAGTTGGCAGTCCAATCTCCGCGTTGTGCGGTGTATTGGTTTTCCGCAGCAGCTCCAGCCCCAGCGCATCGACGCTGGCGGCACTGTTGGAAAGCACCACGATGCCGGTGCCGCGTGCCGGCGCGAAAGCGATCAGGCTGCGCGAACCGCCGGTGCCGCCGTTGTGCCAGACCACGCGCATGTCGCCTTCGCCGTCGACGTGCCAGCCCAACGCCACACTGCGATGCCGCCCGCCCGAATTGGCGCGTGGTTCGTGCAGGCGTGCGTCCAGCGGTGTGCGCACGTCGAGATTGACCTGCAGCCAGCGCGTCATGTCGTTCAACGTGCTGTGCAGGCCGCCAGCTGGCGTCAATGCGCGCATATTCCATGGCGGCACGCGATGTCCGCAGGCGGTATGCGGCTGGGCGACCTTGGCGTTCGTGCCGCCGACGCGGGTGTGGCTCAGCCCGAGCGGCAGCAGAACGAAACGCTGCAGCACATCGGCATACGTGCTTCCCGCACGGTCGGCCAGCACGTTGCCGAGCACGCCGTAGCCGAGGTTGGAATAACGATAACGCTGGCCGTAGTGGATGCGCCGCCCACGCATCCAGCGTTCGAGAAACGCATGGCTGATGAAACGGTAGGGCTGCTTGGGGCTGAGATACATGGCCGCCGACATGCGCCAGCCCCACGGCAGGCGTGGCAGGCCCGAACAATGCGTGGCCAGGCTTTCCAGCGTGACGGGGGCGGGCGTTTGTCTGCCCAGGCGCGAAGCTTCCGGCAGCAGTGCATCCAGCCTGGCGTCGAGATCGACCAGCCCTTCGCGTTCCATTGCCACCAGCAGGCTGGCGGTGAAAGTCTTGGTGATCGAACCGATTTCGAACGCGGTGTCGGCATCGGGCATCCGGCTGAGGTCGCCATCGAGGTGGCCGGCGAACCAGTGCCGCGCCCCTTGCGGCGTGACGATGGCCACGGCAATGCCGGCGTTGGGTGTGTCGATGGCCACGTGTTCGTCCAACGCAGCCTGTACGGGATCGGGCGAGGGTGCATGTTGCCGGTATCGGCGCAGCCGGCGCTTGCGGGTCAGCCGCGCGCGGATCGGGTCGAGTGCGCCACTGGCCATCTGGATGACCACGATGATGGCAAGCGCCACCAGCAGGATGAACTGCGCCAAGTGATCCATGATGCTCCCTGTTTGCGGTGGCGGTCAGTGTTTGCCTTCGGCCAGATGCTTCAGCCGGTACAGCGCGTCCAGCGCCTCGCGCGGCGACAGTGCGTCGGGGTCGATGTCGCGCAGGGCTTCGTCCGTGGCCGACGGCGCCGGGGGCGCAAACAGCCCCATTTGCGGGGACGCGTCGGTGCTGGGCGATGTGGCAGCGTGCGCGCCGCTTTCCAGCTTCGCCAGGGTTTTCCTGGCCTCGGCAATGACGCTGCGCGGCAGCCCGGCCAGTGCCGCCACCTGCAGGCCGAAACTGCGACTGGCGGGGCCATCCTTCAGCGCGTGCATGAACACCAAATCATCGCCGTACTCGACCGCATCAAGGTGCACGTTGACGATGCCGGGAAAAGCGCCGGCCAGCTCGGTCAATTCGAAATAATGCGTGGCGAACAGCGTGAACGCACGGTTGCGTGTGGCCAGGTGCACGGCGGCGGCGCGCGCCAGCGACAGGCCGTCGTATGTGCTGGTGCCGCGCCCGACCTCGTCCATCAGCACCAGGCTGTGTTCGGTGGCGTTGTTGAGGATGTTGGCCGTCTCGCTCATTTCCACCATGAAGGTGGATTGGCCGCGCGAGAGGTCGTCGCCGGCGCCGATGCGGGTGAAGATGCGGTCGACGGGGCCGATCACGGCGCGCGCGGCAGGCACGAAGCTGCCGACGTGCGCCAATAGCACGATCAGCGCGTTCTGGCGCATGTAGGTACTCTTGCCGCCCATGTTGGGGCCGGTGATGACGAGCATGCGGCGGGCGTCGTCGAGTACCAGATCGTTGGGTTCGAACGGCTCGTCGCGCACTTTTTCCACGACCGGATGGCGGCCACGCTCGATGTGGATGCCAGGCGCATCGGTGAGCGTGGGCGCCGACCAGGACAGCTGGTCGGCGCGTTCGGCGAGGTTGGCCAGCACATCCAGTTCGGCGATGGCGAACGCCGCGGACTTGAGAGGTTCGAGCTTCTCGACCAGCGTTTCCAGCAGCGCGTCGTACAACGCGCGCTCGCGCATCAAGGAGCGTTCGCGCGCCGACAGCACCTTGTCCTCGAAGGTTTTCAACTCTTCGGTGATGTAACGTTCGGCATTCTTGGTGGTCTGGCGGCGCGTGTAATGCGTGGGCACCTTGTCCGAGTGCGTCTTGCCGATTTCGAGATAGTAGCCATGCACGCGGTTGTAGCCGACCTTGAGCTTGTCGATGCCGGTGGCGGCCTTCTCGCGTTCTTCCAGCTCGACCAGATACTGGTCGGCATGCGTGGACAGGCGGCGCAATTCGTCCAGTTCGGCATCGAAGCCGTCGGCGATGACGCCGCCGTCGCGCTGCAATACCGGTGGCTGCTCGACGATGGTGCGAGCCAGCCATTGCGCGGTTTCCGTGTGGTCGCCGATGCGACTGACCAGATCATCCAGCTGCGGGCTGTCCAGTGCCGCGATGGCGTCACGCAGGACCGGCGCCGCAGCCAGACCGTCGCGCAAGGTGGAAAGGTCGCGTGGGCGCGCCGAGCGCAAGGCCACGCGCGCCAGAATGCGTTCCAGGTCACCGATGCCACGCAGCGTGTCGCGCAGGGCTGTCGTGCCATGGTCGATCAACGTGCCGATGGCCTGATGGCGCAAACGCAAAGTGTCGTGATCGCGCAATGGCCGGTTCAGCCAGCGCCTGAGCAGACGCGCTCCCATGGGCGTGACGGTTTCGTCGATGATACCCAGCAACGTGTGCTCGCGCCGGCCTTCGGGATGCGTGTCGATTTCCAGATTGCGCCGCGTGGCCGCGTCCATGGCGATGGTTTCGCTGGCCGATTCGACGGCCATGCCGGACAGGTGCGGCAGCGCGCTTTTCTGGGTTTCCTCGACGTAACCGAGCAGGGCGCCGGCCGCGGCGATGGCCAGATCCAATCCTTCGACGCCGAAGCCGCCAAGATCGCGCGTGCCGAAGAAGCGATTCAGCTCGCGCGTGGCCGCATCGTGATCGAAATGCCAGGGCGGGCGCTTGCGCAGGCCGGACAAAGTGCTGACCACGCGCGGCCAGACGCCGTCGTCGGCGATCAGCGTCTCGGCGGGCTGCAGACGCGCCAGTTCGGCGGCCAGCGCCTCGACGCTGTCGGCTTCGCTGAGCAGAAAACGCCCGCCGGCCAGATCCACCCAGGCCAGGCCGTAACGCCCCCTGTCGCCGGCGGCGATGGCCATGAGCAGATTGTCGCGGCGCTCCTCCAGCAACGCGGCATCGGTCACCGTGCCCGGGGTGACGATACGCACCACCTTGCGCTCGACCGGCCCCTTGCTCGCCGCCGGATCGCCGATCTGCTCGCAGATCGCCACCGACTCGCCCAGCTTCACCAGCCGCGCCAGATAATTTTCGACCGCGTGATACGGCACCCCCGCCATCGGAATCGGCTGCCCCGCCGACTGCCCGCGCTGGGTCAGCGTGATGTCCAGCAACCGCGCCGCCTTGCGTGCATCGTCGTAAAACAGCTCGTAGAAATCGCCCATGCGGAAAAACAGCAGCACGTCCGGATGCTCGGCCTTGGCGGCCAGGTACTGCGCCATCACCGGCGTGTGCTTTTTGTCTTTGGCAGTCGTGGCGGTACTGGCGGTCAAAGCGGATCCTCGTCGTGACAGGGAAGTGTAACTGTCAGCAAGATGGAACCTCCACCATTGGGCATGTGCTGGTGAGGCGGACTTGCCGACCGGCGACGTATGGTTTGCCGGGCCGGTATCATCCGCTGTGCGGCCCCTCGTTCCTGCCGAGTCGAAAACCACAGATGGACAACTTGCGACAACGTTTTTTCTTCCCCGACACCGACTTGCGCGGCGAATACGTGCGCCTGGAAAGCGCGCTGTCGCCAGTGCTTCACGCGCGCGATTATCCGCTGGAAATCCAGAGCCAGCTCGCCGAGGCGCTGGTGGCGGCATGCCTGATGGCGGGGACGCTGAAGTTCGACGGTCGGCTCGCGTTGCAGGCGCAAGGGCAGGGTGAATTGTCGCTGTTGCTGGCCGAGGCGACGCACGACAACACGGTTCGCGGGCTGGCGCAATGGAAGCGGCCGGTGGCGCAAATCGCCTTGCCCGATCTCGCATCCTTGCTGGGCGACCAGGCGATGATGGCGATCACGCTGAAACCGCAGCAGGGCAAGGACTATCAAAGCCTGGTGCCATTGGCTTCCAGCGATCTGGCCGCATGTCTGGGCGATTATTTCGACCAGTCGGAACAGTTGCCGACGCATATCCGTCTGGCTTTCGGCAATGGCCGCGCCACCGGATTGCTGCTGCAACGGATGCCCGACCAGCACGCCGATCGGCAGACCAACGATGACCGGTGGCAAACGCTTGAGGCGCTGGCCGGCACCTTGACCACGGAAGAATTGCTCGACTTGCCGATCGAGACGATCCTGTACCGCCTGTTCCATGAAACCCCGCCGCAACTGGCGGAACCCGTCGAACTGCGTTTCGCCTGCACCTGCAGCCGCGACAGGGCTGAAGCCATGCTGTTGTCGCTGGGCCACGCCGATCTGCAGGCGATGCTGGACGAACAGGGCGAGACCGACGTCCGCTGCGACTTTTGTCGCCAGAACCAGCACTTCGACGCTGACCAGTTGAAGGCTTTGGTTCAATCTGCCGCATCGAAATGACACGCGTGATGAACGAGTGAGCCGGATCGCTACGGTCGCCAATGCCAACGGCCATTGTCGTCGATGACCAGACAATGTTTTGTGGTGGCGGGGCAGTGTCGAGTCACATGAATGGCGTCAGGTTGGAGGCCGAGACGCCAAGCCAGACCCGCGCTGCCGATGGCATAAAAACGATGGCTGTCGCTGCTCTGCACCCATAAAGGTATGCCGACAGGCTGTTTTTCCATCTGTTGCAGCAGGTTTTCGCCCCAGTGGGCGCGGGCGAGCAGGGCAGGCTGCGCGGCGTGGCGCGTACCTGCCACTGCCACCCATGACGAAACGGCAATGAGGGTGGCGATCAGCCACAGTCGCCTGTTGTCCATGCTCAGGCGCGCCAATGCAATCACGGGCAGAATGACGGAAATGGCTGCGTAGTACGCGTAGCTGTTCCAGATGAACAGGAAGCAGGGTCCGTATGCGATGATCGCGAACAAGGTAACCGCCAGCCATTGACGCATGGACAAGAGCGCATGGCCGCGCCGCAGGGCGATCAACCATGCGCCGAGCATGGGCAAAGCGGTGGCGGCCATCCATGCCAGAGCCAGGCCGGTATCGCCGATCGTGGCCATGCGTACCGACTCACGCGGCACATTCAGCAGCCAGGCCACGAAGGCCACGCCGTTGCGGATGACATTGAAACCCAGCGTCAAGGTGTATGCGGCGTCCGTTCGGGCGGTGAAGTGCCTGTCGAGGAACAGCCAGAGCACGATTTCTGCAACACAGGTGGCCCATACCAGCGTATTCCCGCGACGCCACGGCCCGCGTCTGGCAAACAGGCCGATCACCACCATCAGCAGCGGAATGAGTACGGCCGATTCCTTGGTCAGCAGAGCCAGCATCTGCAATACCGGAATGCAGGCGAGCAAAAGCAGGGAACGGGGATTTGGCGTGCACAGGGTATGCAGCCACGTGGCCAATGCCAGTGACGTGAACACGGTCAACATGGAGTTGTTGACCGCCGACGCCCAATGTACCGGCAACAGATGCATGGCCAGCGTCGCGTAAACCAGGCCCGCGAACAGGGCAATCTGCCGGGGCCGTGGCCATTGGCAGGCACCAGCCACAATCAGGGCCAGCACGCCGACACTGGTCGAGGCCAACAAGTGCAGGATCAGATTGGCCGCATGCATGGCCAACGCATTGCCGCCGAAGCAGGCTAGCATCAGCCGCCAGTAACCTTCCTGCGACAAGGGGCGCCAAAATCGTACCGGCGATTGCGGCCAAAAATCCGACCACCAGGGCGCCGCCGACACATGAGAAGCGTGCGCCTTCAGAAGAAAAACATAGTCATCGCCCCAGAACGGGGTATGCAACGCGGGCAGCCACATGATCAGCGTCGCCATGGCCAGCAGAATGATGGTGACCCATGCCACCCGTGTGGTGCTTTTCGCGTTGAAAGTCATGACTGCCCCTGATGGATACGGAGAAGTATACGGGCCTGTTCCATGCATCCCAGCAGCCCCGGACTGCTGAAGCCACACGAGCAACCCGCGCAGTACACTGGCGTGAAACCTGACAGGCAAGCACGACACAGGGGCAGGCATGACCGACGAGGAATTCAAGAAAACGCTGTGGGACACCGCCAACAAGCTGCGCGGCTCGGTATCGGCGGCGGAGTACAAGCACCCGGTGCTGGGGCTGGTGTTCCTGAAATACGTGTCGGACATGTTCGCCGCGCA
>DASSTF010000111.1:0-6798 GCA_035708045.1 Rhodanobacteraceae bacterium
CTGAGCAAGCAGAACAAGATCCTGCAATTGCGCCAATCCCTGGATCACAAGGCGGCCGAGAACAACCGCCTGTACATTCTGCTGTTGCTGCTCATCCTTGCCTTCATCGGCCTCTGGGCCTACCGCACCAAGCATTCGCAAATCCGCTTTCGCGAGATGGCCCATCACGACGACCTGACGGGGTGCCTCAACCGCAAGCACTTTCTCGACGTTGCCGAAAAGGCTCTGCATCACCTGCAAAAAACGCATACCCATGCCTGTCTGCTGATACTGGACATGGACCACTTCAAGCGGATCAACGACACGCATGGCCACCTGAATGGCGACAAGGTGCTCCGGCATGTGGCCATGACCTGTCGCGAGGAACTACGGACTTCGGATATCTACGGTCGTCTCGGTGGCGAGGAGTTTGGCATATTGATACCCGACTGCCTGTGCGAACAAGGCAGCGATATCGGTCGCCGCATCTGCCAGTCGCTGGCGGCCACCTCGGCCTCGCTGGACAATGGCGTGCGGGTCACGGTGACCGCCAGCGTGGGGTTGGCTTGCACCGATACGGTCGGCTGGGATTTGCGGCAACTGCTGACCCAGGCCGACCGGGCGCTTTATGGCGCCAAACGCGACGGCCGCAACAGGCTGTCCGTGCACGCGGACGATACCGATGACCCGGAACATGACATGTTCCCGTAAACCGGTTCCGCATCGACTCGAAGATCGACGGCACCGGATTCACCCGGCACCTTGATCTGCACACGTCCGCGCACGATGCCCTGCCGGGAACGAGGCCAAAAAAAGCCGCCGGCAGGGCCAGCGGCCAGATCTGGGGAGGTACGCCATCGGGAAAGCTTCCCGTGGCGCACTTGTTCTGGTTGTTCATCGGGCGGTGTCGAACCCGGAGTTCGACACCGCGGCATCGCGCGAAGATCATAGCGACAGGTCGTAACGCACCCCCAGGCGAATGAAGCGAGGTGGGGTATAGCTGATCGTGCGCCCGTAGTTTGGGTCGCCGCCATTGGTTTCGACCATGGACAATGTGCGCTGCTGCGTGAACACGTTGAACACGGCCGCGCTGAACGTCAGGTTGTGACCCGCCCATGCGGGTCGGTATTCAGCATTCAGATCCAGACGCTGTGTCCATGGCAGACGGCCCTGTGAACCGCGCGGCGTTTCCTCCGGTATGCCGTCGTGGTTGAGGTCACAGAAGAAGAACGATGTGCCGTACCCCTGGCGATCCAGACCGGCCGGCGCATTGCCGATACAATTTTTCGGGCGTCCGGAGGCAATGACGATGTTGGCGCCAAACAACCACTCGGGATTCATCTGCCAATAGCCGTACGCCTTGATCTGATGGCGGCGGTCGTTGGGCAGATAGCCGCTGGAGCCGATCATGAGTTCCGGGAAATCCCAATCCTGGGTCACCGAGGGATCAAGCTGGCCAATGTCGGACTTCAGCATGCCTTCGGAGTTGCCGTAGTTCCTGGACCACACATAATCGAGTTTGCCATACCAGTTGTCGCTGAATTGGTGGGCGACATAGAGGTCGACCGCCAGATATTTGCGCTTGAGCCCGGGATAGCCCACACCGTTGACATTGCCGGCGAAATCTTCCTTGTTCAGCACGAAATCCTGATAGTCGCCGTTGCCGGTGACATCGATCTGGAAGGTATTGCTCTTGCCCGGATTGAACAGATAGCAACCCTGGATGGCCGCGTTGCTGATGTCGATGCCCTTGCGCTGCGCATAATGCTGGAATGGTGCCTCGTCGCAGAAATCGTCGATGCTGCTGAGCAACTTGCGATAGGTTGCCTTGGCGCCGAAACTCCAGTCGGGTCCGAAGGCCTTGTCGAAGCCCAGGATGTACTCGTCCTGATAGTAGGCGGCCAACCCCTTGGCGGCGACCGAACGCGGATCGGGAGCCGTGACGCCATCGGCGCCATTGGAGTACAGGATGCCGGTGATCGGTTTCATGCCCAGAGCCGCGCCGGTAACCGGATCCACGCCGGTATAGGTGAAGAACTGGCCCTGGAACAGCGAGGCCGATGCACCGCGGATGGCAACGTTCGACGGAATGGCCAAATGATAGCGGCCGGCATTGGCGTAGACCTTGAAGGTCGAATCGCCGAATACATCCCAGGTCAAGCCGAGACGCGGCGCCAACTGGTGACGTTGCTTGACGTACACCTGGCCGCTGCCGTTGAAGTTGCTGAACTGCTCGTTGCGCAGGCCGATGTAGGCCAGCCAGCGGTCGTTGACCTGCCAGTGATCCTCGATGTACTGCGCTTCCTGTTCGACCTTGACGTTGGCGGAGAAATCGATGATGCGATAGCGCACCACGAACGGGTCGGTGGTTGGCACCGGATTGGGAAAGCCGGTGAAGTCGACATCGGAGGTTCTGTAATACCGATAGAATTCGCCGCCCTCGTAACGCGTGCCGGAGTACGACTCGAGAGTCAGGTTGTCCAGACCGGCCCGCAGGTGGTGGTCACCCAGCTGGTACTCGACGTCCAGACGCCAGCCATCGGTTTCGTCCTTGGCGCCCGGCGAGAGAACCGTGCCACCAGTGATGCCACAGGATGGGTAAGCCGGAGTCACGCCACGCGCATCGACCACCAGCGGACAAGAAGTACCCGTCGCGCCAAGCGGTCGGTCCGTGTGTCTGGAGCGGGTCTTGCCATACAGCGCGGTAACAGTCAGGTTTTCGGTCAGGTACCCGGTGTACTTGCCGATGTACAGATTGCCGCCAGGCGTGGCGCCGGCTCCGGTGGTGTCGAAGTTCCTGAGGTATTCGGTACCCAACAGATTGCCTTCGGTTCCGGTGGCATAGTCGTACGCATAGACCGTGCGATTGATGATGCTGGTATCACCCATCCCGGTCAGTTCCAGGATGTGATTGTCGGTGATGTTCCAATTGACCTTGCCCAGCCAGCGCGTGGTCTTGGTGTCGACTTTCGCCGCCGTGGAGGGATCCGTGGCCGTCGAATCGATGCCTGCCGAACCGCCGGTCTTGTCTTGTTCCGCGGTGAAGTACATGAACAACCGATCCTTGACCAACGGCCCACCGATGTAGGCGCCGTAGCGGGTTTCCCATGTCCTGTTGCGATGGCGATCCTGGAACAACTGACCGTCCAGTCCGTTGCCGTTGTGCGGGTAATAGATGTCGCGCGGCGAATCGCGCAGCGCACGCGGCGCCCATTGCACCTGGCCGCCCATGCTCCATGTATTCGTGCCGCTCTTGGTGACAATGTTGACCACGCCGCCGGTGGAGCGGCCGTACTCGGCGCCATAGCCGCCGGTCAGCACCTGCTGTTGGGCAATGGCGTCGAACGGCAATTCGCTGAAGCCGAGCCCGGTCAATGCATTGGTCACCGGAAAGCCGTTGACATAGAACTGGTTCTCGGCTGCCGAGGCGCCTCCGAAACTGACCGTGCCGCCATAACGCGAGTCACCGCTCACGGTACCCGGAGCCAGCAGCGAAGCGGCGGCAACGCTGCTTTGCACCGGAATCTTCTGCAACTGCTCGGCGGTGAAAACGGTGCGCGAATCAACCGAGGACACGTCGATGCTCGGCATCACCGAAGCCTCGACCTGTACACCCTCAAGGGTCGTGGTGCCGGGTTCCGCGGTTCCGCCGCGAAACGACACATCGACGCCGGTGTTCACCGAAACGATGACGTTGTCGCGTGTCGCGAGCGTCTGGCCATCGCGTTGCAGAGTGACCTGGTAACGGCCGATGGGCAGGGACGGCGCACGATAAGTGCCATCGGCGCCGACCGACAACGTGAGCACCTGCCCGGTGTCGATATTGCGCACTTGCACCGTCGAACCTGGCTGGGCCGTGACGGTGCCGTAGATCATGCCAGTAGTGTTGGACTGCGCCAACGCCGTGCCGGAAATAGCCAGCCCGAGCGCAAGAATCAAGGTCGAACGCCGCAAATTGAAACGGTGGCGAAAATTGCGGGAATGCATGGTTTTTTCCTCAAGGCCGAACTGGCCGGTCGGGTTCCCTGCCCCCCACGGCAGGGGCGGGAATGTGGGGGACACGCGACTCGGGCGTCCCTGCCATGAAACCGTCCTGCCGTGAATGTCAAGGACACGATGGGCGCGCGCTAAAAATCTGTAAATGCCCAACTTGGTGGCTCTTGCAGGTGCCACGGAACCGGTTCTGAACCAAGCCAATCCGACGGTTCGTGAAGCAACCGGTTTCACGGGCGGATCAACGTAAAATCCGCTTGCACCATGGTGGCCCCGGAGAAATACCGTGCTGTTGACCATCGATGGGGGTGCCAGGCCCCTGTATGTCCGCGTCTACGAAGCCATGCGGCGGGCCATCCTCGACCGGCGCCTGAAACCGCAGGAGCGACTACCCAGCACACGCGAATTGGCGCTGGATCTCGGGGTATCCCGCACGGTCGTGATGCAGGCTTATGCACTGCTCGAAAGCGAGGGTTACACCAACACCCGGGGCGGCGCCGGCACCTACATCACGACTCATCTTCCCGACGAGTCCGGACTCGACGATCTGCCCGACGCCGATGTTCCGGTGGAGCCGCCGGAGGTTCCGCTCTCGGCCCGCGCGAAGCGGGCCGCCTCGTTGCAACCGCACCTGGCCGACCTTCCGCCGCCACTGCACGATCCCGGCATCATCGACATGCGTTACGACAGCCCGGTTGCCGATACCCGCGCGCTGGACCATTGGCGCCAGGCCATGGCGCGAACCGTCCGCCGGGTGTCACTGGACAGGGATCCGCCGGCATGGGGCCTGCATTCCCTGCGTACCGTCGTCGCCGAACACTTGCGCAACGAACGAGGTGTCATTGCCGACGCCGAAGACCTCATGATCGTCAACGGTGTCCAGCAGGCGTTGGATCTCATCGCGCGCGTGCTGGTCGAGGATGGCACGGTGGTCGGCCTCGAGGAACCTCACTACCAGGGCGCCCGCCTTGCGTTTACCGCTGCGGGGGCGCAACTGGTGGCATGCCCGGTGGACGAACACGGCCTGGACATAACAGTGCATCGCCGTGCACTGGATGCGGCGCGGATGCTTGTAGTGGCGCCGTCGCACCAATTTCCCACCGGCGCGGTGATGCCACTGGCGCGCCGGCGCGCGTTGTTGCAATGGGCATGGCGGCGAGCACTGTACGTGGTCGAAGATGACATCGGTTGCGAATACCGGTATGGCGTCCATGCCATGCCGTCACTGCAAAGCATGGATCGCTGCGGACGCGTGATCCACGTGAGCAATTTTGCCCGGCTGCTGTTCCCAGGCCTGTATCTGGGTTGCATGGTAGTGCCGCGCCAGTTGCGCGAATGCTTTCGGGAAGCCAAGTGGCTGGCCGATCGTGGCGGTCCGCCCCTGCAGCAACTTGCCATGCTCAACTACATGGCCTCGGGCGAGTACGAGCGCAGTCGTCGACGCATGGTGCACCTCATGGATCAACGCCGGCTCTACCTGATCGACGCGTTGCGCACCCACCTCGGTGATGCGGTGGTCATCGGAGGTGCAAAGGCCGGGATCCACCTGTACGTCCGCCTGCCGGAATTGCCCGTGGCAAAACTGCCCCTGTTGCTGGAGGAGGCGCGGCAACGCAAGCTGTGCCTCTATTCCGCAGAGAAGCATTTCCTCGGCCCATGCAACGAATCGTCGCTCGTGCTTGGCTACGCCGGTACCGACGCGTCGCGCATGGACGAAGTCGGACGGCGCCTTGCCGCGGCCTGGCAAGCCGTATCCGAACCACGCAAGCAAGCGGTGTCCCGCGCAGGCAGGTGACGCGGGGACAGGCGCGATCCCGACCACCGCCGTGCGTGGTGCAGCGGCCTTGAGCCGCCCTGTCCCGAGGGAAACGCGGCACGAACCCTACCCACGGTGGCCTGTGCGAAAAGACCGAGATCTTCTCGTGCCGGCCGGCACGTCAGGTCCGCGCTTCGCCCTGCCTTCCCAATGCCTGCTCCAGGTCCTCCCACAAATCGTCGACGTGCTCGATACCGACCGACAGACGAATCAACCCGGGCGTGATGCCGCACAGCTGACGCGTTTCCTCATCGAGGACACGATGCGTCAGGCCGGCTGGATGCTGGATCAGCGTATCCACCGACCCCAGGCTGACCGCCGGCGTGGCCACCCTGACCTGGCGCATCATGCGCGCCGCGGCTGCATGGCCGCCCTTGAGGTCGAAACTGATCAAGGCTCCGGAGCCGCGCATCTGCGTGTGCGCGAGATGCGCATTGGCGACCGTGCCCAGTTCCGGATAAAAGGTCTTCGCCACGGCGGGATGATCGGCCAGACGCTCGGCCAGCATGCCGGCATTGGCCTGCGCCTTTTCCACGCGCAGCTGCAACGTCGGCAGGCCACGGTGCAGCAAATAGGCGCCCAGCGGATGCAGCAGACCGCCGGTGGCCGCGCGCACCTGACGCAGCATCGTCGCCCATTCGCCGTCGCAGGCCACCACGCCGGCAATCACGTCGCCATGACCGCCGAGAAACTTGGTCGCGCTGTGCATCACCAGCCTCGCGCCGAAGTTGGCGGGCTGCTGCAGCACGGGCGTGGCGAAAGTGGAATCGACCATCACCGGCACCGAACCCGCCGCTTCGACCACCGCCTTGATGTCGACCAGATCCAGGGTCGGATTGGCCGGCGTTTCGATGATCACCAGCGCCGTGTCGTCGCGGACCTCGTCGGCAATGGCTTCCGCCCTCACCCACCGCACCGGCAGGCCCATCAGGCCCGATTCGAGCAGGTGGTCGTGCGTGCCGTAGAGCGGGCGCACGGCCAGCACGTGCGAACCGCGCTGGCGGGCCGCC
>DASSTF010000112.1:0-5583 GCA_035708045.1 Rhodanobacteraceae bacterium
GATCGCGCGCTTCAGCGGGCGCGCGCCGTACACGGGATCGAAGCCGGTGTCGGCCAGAAGATCCAGCGCCCGGTCGGACACCTCGAGCGCGAGCTGGCGTTCGGCCAGGCGCTTTTCCAGGCCCTCCAGCTGGATGCGGGCGATGGCGCGGATCTGCGCCTTGCCGAGCGGACGGAACACCACGATTTCGTCGAGACGGTTGATGAACTCGGGACGGAAGTGGTTCTGCACCACGCCCATCACGGCGGCCTTCATCTGCATGTAGCGGGCCTCGTCGTCGCCGCCGTCGGCTTCGGCCATGTCCTGGATCAGGTTGGAGCCCAGATTGGAGGTCATCACGATGATGGTGTTGCGGAAATCCACGGTGCGGCCCTGGCCGTCGGTGAGGCGGCCGTCGTCGAGCACCTGCAGCAGGATGTTGAAGACGTCCGGGTGCGCCTTTTCGACTTCATCGAGCAGGATCACGCTGTACGGACGGCGGCGCACGGCTTCGGTGAGGTAGCCGCCCTCCTCGTAGCCGACGTAGCCGGGGGGCGCGCCGACCAGGCGGCTCACGGAGTGTTTCTCCATGAACTCGCTCATGTCGATGCGCACCATGGCGTCGGTGGTGTCGAACAGGAATTCGGCCAGCGCCTTGCACAGCTCGGTCTTGCCCACGCCGGTGGGGCCGAGGAACAGGAACGAGCCGTCGGGACGGTTGGGATCGGCCAGCCCCGCGCGCGCGCGGCGCACGGCGTCGGCGACGGCGTCGACGGCCTCGTCCTGGCCGACCACGCGCCGGTGCAGCACGTCTTCCATGCGCAGCAGTTTTTCGCGCTCGCCTTCGAGCATTTTCGATACCGGGATGCCGGTCCAGCGCGCCACCACTTCGGCGATTTCCTCGGCGGTGACCTTGGTCTGCACCAGCGTGAAGTCCTGGCCTTCGGCGGCCTGCGCGGCTTCGAGCTGCTTTTCCAGTTCGGGCAGCTTGCCGTACTGGATTTCGCTCATGCGCGTGTAGTCCTGGTGGCGCTGCGCGGCCTCCAGTTCCAGATGCGCCTGCTCGATTTCGCCCTTGATCTTGGTGGTGCCCTGCATGGCCGCCTTTTCGGACTTCCACACTTCGTTCAAGTCCGAGAACTCGCGTTCCAGTCCGTCGATGTCGCTTTCCAGATCCGCCAGGCGCTTTTTCGATTCGTCGTCGGTTTCCTTTTTCAGCATCTCGCGCTGGATCTTGAGCTGGATCAGGCGACGCTCCAGGCGATCCAGTTCCTCCGGCTTGGAATCGATTTCCATGCGGATGCGCGAGGCCGCCTCGTCCATCAGGTCGATGGCCTTGTCGGGCAATTGGCGGTCGGTGATGTAGCGGTTGGACAGCGTGGCCGCGGCGACGATGGCCGGGTCGGTGATTTCCACGCCGTGGTGCACGGCGTAGCGTTCCTTCAGGCCGCGCAGGATGGCGATGGTGTCCTCGACCGACGGCTCGCCCACGAACACCTTCTGGAAACGGCGTTCCAGCGCGGCGTCCTTTTCGATGTACTGGCGGTATTCGTCCAGCGTGGTGGCGCCGATGCAATGCAGCTCGCCGCGCGCCAGCGCGGGCTTGAGCATGTTGCCGGCGTCCATGGCGCCGTCGGCCTTGCCGGCGCCGACCATGGTGTGCAGCTCGTCGATGAACAGGATGATCTGGCCCTCGTTCTTGGCCAGGTCGTTCAGTACCGCCTTCAGCCGTTCCTCGAACTCGCCGCGGAATTTGGCGCCGGCGATCAGCGCACCCATGTCCAGCGCCAGCACCCGGCGACCGCGCAAGCCCTCGGGCACTTCGTCCTTGATGATGCGCTGGGCCAGGCCTTCGACGATGGCGGTCTTGCCGACGCCGGGTTCGCCGATCAGCACGGGGTTGTTCTTGGTGCGCCGCTGCAGCACCTGGATGGTGCGGCGGATTTCCTCGTCGCGGCCGATCACTGGATCGAGTTTGCCCGATTCGGCACGCGCGGTGAGGTCGATGGTGAACTTTTCCAGCGCCTGGCGCTGGTCTTCCGCGTTTTCGCTGTCGACCTTTTCGCCGCCGCGCAGCTTGTCGATGACGGCATCGATGCGTGACTTGTCGGCACCGGCGTCCTTGAGCGCCTTGCCGACCGCGCCTTTGTCTTCCAGCGCGGCCAGCACGAACAATTCGCTGGCGATGAACGCGTCGCCGCGCTGCTGGGCCAGCTTGTCGGTGAGGTTCAGGAGGCGGGTGAGTTCGTTGCCGATATTGAGGTTGCCTTCCTGGCCCGACACGCGCGGCAGGCCATCGACGATCCCGCCGAGTTTCTGGCGCAGCATCGGCACGTTGACGCCGGCCTGGGTCAGCATCGGTGTGGTGGTGCCGCCCTGCTGGTCGATCAGCGCCAGCATGACGTGCACGGGTTCGAGGATGTTGTGGTCGCGCCCGACGGCCAGCGACTGTGCATCGGCCAGGGCCTGCTGGAAGCGCGAGGTGAGTTTGTCCATCCGCATGTGGGTTGTCCCTCCGGAAGTGCGTGGCAGGTACTGCCGTGATGGCAAGGAAATGCGGTCATTGCGCCTGCATTACAAGCGCACAGTCAGTCGTTGGAACACCCACAAAGTTTTCCATGATTGCGATTGGCATAAACGAAGTCCGTTCGCCCTGAGGTATCGAAGGGCAGTCCTCAAGTTCCCCGCATCGTTCATGGTTTGATACGCGCAGCGTACCCCGTGCCGAGCTTGTCGAAGCATCACCACGAACGGAGGGAGTTTTCGGTTGAAATAAAATTGTGAGAGGAGCCGGTCGCTTTTACCTACAGAGAATTCCGATAACAGATACTCAGGTCTGCCGCACGATCAATTCCGTCGGCATCTTCTGCGAAGCCACCGGCTGCCCTTCGATCAAGGCCAGCACCTTGCGCGCCAGCAGCGCGCCGCCTTCGTGCCAGTTCTGGCGCACGGACGTCAGCGGCGGCGTGAAGGCCACGCCCAGCGGGATGTCGTCGTAGCCGACCACCGACACGTCCGTCGGCACTTTCAGACCGCGCTCCTCGAGACCGCGAATCGCGCCCATCGCCAACAGGTCGCTGCCGGCGAAAACCGCGTCGAACTGGATCCCGCGATCGATCAGCGAACAGACGGTTTCGGCGCCGGCGCTCATGGTCCAGCCGGCGCGCTTGGAAAAGAAAGGCTTGATGCCGTGCTCGGCCAGCTTGTTGACGAAGCCGGACAGGCGTTGCGCCACTTCCAGGTGATCCGAATCGCCGATGAAAACCGGGTGGCACCGACCGATGGAAAGGAAATGTTCGGCCACGCTGATGCCGCCCTGGACGTTGTCGCTACCCACCACGGTATGGGTATCGCCGTCGCTGCCCGCACCCCACACCACCAGCGGCACGCCCAGGTCGTCGCACAATTTCACCGAATCCTGGTTCACGCCCTGGCCCAGCAGGATGACGCCGTCGGCGGTCAACACATTGCTTTCCAGCATGCCCTGCCGCGTCGTCAGCAGGACGCCATAACCGGTTTCCGCCAATTCCTGGGAGATGCCGCCGAGCAACGACAAGGGGTACGGATCGAGCATGGTGCGGTCCGACGAGGGCGTCATCTCCACGATGACCGCGACCAGCTGGCTGCGCTGCTGGCGGAAATTGCGTGCGCTGACATTGAGCTTGTAGCCCTGCTCGCGCGCCACCCGCTTGATGCGCTCGCGGGTGTCGGGCGACACCAGATCGCTGCCGGCCAGCGCGCGCGACACGGTGATTTTCGACACGCCGGCGGCCTTGGCCAGATCCGCCATCGTGGGGCCACGTCGCGCCTTGGTCGAACGCTTTTTCCTGCCCCGGCTCAAGATTCGTGCCTCAACGTCATCACGCTCCCAGTCTTGCGCCAAATTATCACTTAATCAACGCCGCGGACGCCAATGGGGCCGCCATGCGCGCGCCCGAGTGGGCAGGCAAATGATACCGATGTCTTGACACCGGTATCATTTGCGAATAGTTTCGCCCGAAACCGTTCTCTCACAACTTTTTCACATCACTCGCCAGCCGGAGAAAACCGCGCGTGCAGCTGCCTGACATTCCGCCGAGCACCTTCGCTCCGCCCATCCCACTGGATCATGCCCGGAGCGGTGCCGAGACGGATCCATGGCGCCTGACCCGTTCCGGCCATGACGGTTCACGCGCCGCACAACACGGCAGCCTGTTCGCCCTGTGCAACGGCCATCTCGGCGTGCGCGGCGGTCTGGAAGAGGTTCCCGACGCCGGCCAGGCCAGTTTTCTCGCGGAAGTCTGGGAAAGCACGCCCATCGATTATCACGAGCGCATGCCCGGCCTCGCCCGCCACACCAACACGCGCGTGCCGGTCGCCGACGGCACGCGGATCAAGCTGCGCCTGGGCGATGAGGTCGTGGATCTGCGCGATGGCCAATCGCTCGATGCCGAGCAGACGCTGGATCTTCGCGCGGGTTGCCTGCATCGGCGCCTGCGCTGGCGTTCGCGTGACGGCGCCACGCTGGAAATCGACGCCGAACGCATCGTGCCCTGGAACGAAACCGCCCTGCTGTGCATCCGCTACCGGGTGCGTTCGGTCGACTACGACGGCCCCGTCACGCTCGACTCGGCGCTGACCATCGACGGCATCGCCGCCAGACCGGGCGACGATCCCCGCGTCGGCGCCAGCGTCGACGGCGGCATGATGGCGACGCATTGCCAGGCCGACGACGCCCAAGCCAGCATCGGCCAGGAAACACGTTTCAGCCACATCCGCCTGGCCTGTGCGCAACGCCATCGCCTGACGGACCATCGTCTGGCCTTCGCCGTGGCATCCACCCATGCCGATGGCGTGAACCAATGCTACGTGGCTGCGCTTCAACCCGGCGAAAGCGTCACCCTGGAAAAGTATGTCGCCTACGCGTGGAGCAAACCGGACGAAACCGTCACGCATGCTTCGCTGCTGGCCACGTCGGCCCGTGCGCTGGATCGGGCGCTGGCGCGCTCCTTCGACGAGCACCTGGCGGCGCAGGCCGCATGTTGCGCCGACTTCTGGCGCGACGTGGATCTGCACATCGACGGCGATCCGCAAAGCGAACAGACATTGCGGCTCAACCTGTTCCACCTGCGTCAATCGGTGGCGCGGGACAGGCCTTCCAGCCCCGCCGCCAAGGGTCTGACCGGCGAGGGCTACGGCGGACACCACTTCTGGGACAGCGAAGTGTTCATGCTGCCGGCACTGGTCAATCTGGATCCCCAACTGGCAAGAAACATCCTGGCCTGGCGCGTGCACACCCTGGACAACGCACGCGCGCATGCCCGCGAAATGAACCACGCGCGCGGCGCCCTGTATCCATGGCGCACCATCGCCGGCGACGAATGCTCCGCCTATTTTCCGGCGGGTTCGGCCCAGTACCACATCAACGCGGACATCGCCTACGCGCTGAAACTCTATATCGACGCCACCGGCGACCACACTCTCCTGCTGGAAGGCGGCGCCGAGATGCTGTTCGAGACCGCGCGGCTGTGGCTGGAAGTGGGCCGCTACAGCCCGCGTCGCAACGATGCCTTCTGCATCTTCCAGGTCACCGGCCCGGACGAATACACCGTGCTGGTCGACAAT
>DASSTF010000113.1:0-6518 GCA_035708045.1 Rhodanobacteraceae bacterium
CAGCAGGGCCTGGCCGACGGTGTTGTTGATCTTGTGCGCGCCGGTGTGGTTCAGATCCTCGCGCTTGAACACGATGCGCGCGCCGCCGACCTCGCGCGACAGGCGCTCGGCGTGATAGATCGGGCTCGGACGCCCGACGTAGTGCGCAAGATCGCGATCCAGCTCGGCCACGAAATCCGGATCCGTGCGCAGGCGCGTGTAGGCCTCGGTCAACTCCGCCAGCGGCGCCATCAGGGTTTCGGCCACGTAGACGCCCCCGTAGTCGCCGAAGCGACCTTGGGCATCGGGGTAGGCGTGGTAATCGTCGATCGTGGACATGGGATGGCTCGTATCCGGGACATCGGCCACTCGGGGTGGCGAGATGCCAAGCCTAGTGCAGCCGTGACGCTGGCAAAAGCGATAAGATGGCTGCGACTTGTCAGAAAAACTCACATATGCCATGTCCCGTGACCTGCCCTCGCTGAATGCCTTGCGTGCCTTTGAAGCCGTGGCCCGTCTGGAGAGTGTCAGCCGTGCCGGCGACGAGCTGCATGTGACGCACGGAGCGGTGAGCCGTCAGATTCGCGCACTGGAAGCTGAACTCGGCATGGCCCTCACCGTCCGCGAAGGGCGCGGATTGTCACTGACGCCGGCGGGCCGACGCCTGCGCGATGGGACAACCGACGCCTTCGACCGGCTGCGCCGATGCTGTCAGCAACTGCGGCAGACATCCGCCCAGGCGCCGCTCGTTCTGGGCTGCTCCAGCAGCGTGCTGGCGCGCTGGATCATTCCGCGCCTGGAAAAACTGCAACGCGATCTGCCAGACGTGAAGCTGCATCTGGCCGCAATGGAAGAACCGCCCGCGCCCGCCATGCCGGGCCTGGACGCCGCGTTGCTGATCGCCGAACCGCCATGGCCGGCGTCATGGCAGGTACGCGAACTGGCCACCGAACACATCGGTCCCGTCTTCAGTCCACGTCACCCGCGACATGACATCCTCCGTGCAGGCGAACCATCCGTGCTGCGCAAGGAAGCGCTGCTGCACACCATCTCGCGCCCGCAGGCGTGGCCGGCGTGGGCTCGCGCCGAAGGCATCGCCGTTGATGACTTGCATCTCGGCCAGTCGTTCGAGCATCTGTATTACCTGCTGGAGGCCGCCGTGGCCGGGCTTGGCGTGGCCATCGCTCCGCATGCGCTGGTGGCTGATGATCTGGCTGCCGGCCGTCTGGTCGCCCCTTGGGGATTTCGTGCCACGCGGGCGCGCTGGGTTTTGGGTGCTCCGCAATCCAGGGAGACCCCGCATCTGATGGCTTTGACTGACTGGCTGGGCCGTGAACTGGCGGGCAATTGAAGCTTGCTTGACTCGCCTATCCCTCTCCCGGAGAGAAGAAGGGAACAAGATGCAACTCGCGGCTGCCCCGCTTACAGATGCCGGCCAGCAGCCTTGCGCAGCCACGCCAGCTGTTCAGGCGTGAGCGATTTGCCCAGCACGCCGCGGCGATGTTCGGGAACGTGAGCCACGGGATCGGCCTCACCAAAAACATGGTGATCGAGCAGGCCTCGCCAATGTGCCCGTTCCCCGGCCGGCAGTCCGCGAAACGCCAGAATGCAGTGGAACAGCGCATCCAGCGAATCGCCTTGATCGCGTCCGTCGCCGGACAGGCTGGGCCACCAGTAATTCACCAGTGCATTGAGTTGCTCAAGCGAGGCAACGTTGTGCCACCACAGGGGCGGCATGTAGATGGCATCGCCGGGTTCGAGAGTGGCCACCTTTGCGGCGGCGAGCGCGGTGCGCAGGCGCGGAAAGCGCGGATCGTCCGCCTGATCCAGCCGCGCCAGACTGATGGCGGCGCCGGTCGGTGCGTAATCGAGCGGACCGATGTAGAGGTTGGGCAACTGCTCCGGCGGAAACAGCGTGAAACGCCGCCGTCCGCAAACCACGCATGCGATGTTGTGCTGCGCATCGAAGTGCGTGGGCGTGGTCACGCGATTGCCCACCCACAGGCGCGGCTGCACGGACGCATCCAGGAAGTCCAGCGCATGATCCTGACGGAAGGCCGGAATGCAGGCGTCGATGGCTACGCTCTGGATGGCCAAGCCGGGCGGGCGCTCAAGCTGACTGTAACCGGCCAGGCGCTGCAAGCCCTGCGTCAACGGCACACGGAAATGCCGGTAGTTGAAGCCATCCATCGTCGGCGTGTAACCGATATGACCGTCGGCTTCTGGTGGCAACCGCAACGTATCCACGTCGACGCCGCTGTCCATGGCCGCCAGCGCCTTGGCAAAAGCGGTGGCCGATTCAAGCGCGTGACGCACCAACGGCCATTCGCGAACCAATCCACGAATGACCAGCGGTCGGTCGCGCGCGACCAGCACCGCCGGATCGAATCGACCAGGGCCGCTGGTGCATTCTTCGATGGCGGCGACGCTGGCGGCGCGGTTCATGCCAGTTCCGCGTCGGCCCGACGTACCGCAGCGACAAAAACCGCCATCTTCTCGGCGTCCTTCACGCCGGGAGCCGATTCGATGCTGCTGGATACATCGACCGCCCAGGGCCGTACCCGCGCGATGGCCGTCGCCACGTTGCCCGAAGTGATGCCTCCGGCAAGAATCAATGGATGCTCCACGTCGTGCGGAATGCGCGACCAATCGAAGCCCTGCCCTCGCCCACCTTGCGTGCCGACCGCATGGCCGTCCAGCAGGAATCCGCGGGCATGGGGATGGGCGGACAGGCGGGCATGCACGTCACTCTCCGAACCCATGGCGATGGCTTTCATGTGCGGCGTATCGAAACCGCTGCAGAAGGCATCGTCTTCGCTGCCGTGAAACTGCAGGAAGTGTGGCCGGATCGCCTGTTCGACCTCGCGTATCCAGTCGGCCGTGTCATCCATGAACAATGCGACCACGTTGGTCCATGGCGGCAATGCGGCAACGATGGCGCGAGCCTGGGCCAGCTCGACGAAACGCGGGCTGCGGCGCGTGAATACCAGGCCGATGGCGTCCACGCCGAAACGTGCGCCCAATACGGCGTCCTCGATGCGGGTCATGCCGCAGAATTTGATGCGGGTGCGGTTCATCTCCTATTGATGCCACAAATGGCCGCGCTTGGGAAATGCGGCGGGCTCACATGCTGACGCTTTCGGGCAAGCCGCAACCACGCGGGTAACTCGGCCCGACAAAGGCCAGCCCCGAGGCCAGCGCCGTGGGCCCGGCCACTTCGCGGTTGCGGCCGGCCAGCAATTCGGCCATCCATTCGCGCGGCTTTTCGCCCCGGCCAATCGGCAGCAACGAACCGACGATGTTGCGCACCATGTGATGCAGGAAGGCGTTGGCTTCCACCTCGACCATGACCCGCTCGCCCTCACGCCACACATGAATGGCATAAACGTTGCGACGTGCATGCCGCGCCTGGCAGGAGATCGCGCGGAAGGCGGAAAAATCATGTTCCCCGACCAGTGCCTGCGCGGCTTCGTGCATGGCTTCGGCGTCCAGCGGCAGACGCTCCCAGGTCACGTAGCGCGCTTCCAGGGCGGCGCGGATGGGACGGTTGAGGATGGTGTAGCGGTAGCGCCGGGCACATGCGTCGAAACGCGCATGGAAATCGTCGGCCACCACCTGCGCCCACAACACCGCCACTTCGCGCGGCAGGTTGGAGCAGGCGCCCAGAGTCCAGGCGCGCGGCGAACGCTGCGCGTCGGTATCGAAATGCACGACCTGGCAATGGGCATGCACGCCCGAATCGGTACGCCCCGCACAGGTCACGTCGATCGGCTCGTTGGCCACGAACGACAGCGCCTTCTCGACCGCCGCCTGCACGCTCGGACCGTGGCTGAGGCGCTGCCAGCCGAGGAAGTCGGTGCCGTCGTATTCGATGCCCAGGGCGAGACGCATGATGCGAAATCGTGTGGATGCAAAAACCAAGGCGGATTCGGAGCTCAATCGCTCCGAATCCAGATCGAGCCAGCAAGACCATCGGATCGGTCATGGTGGGCCTGGGCCCACCTGCCCGATGTCTCGTTCAGTCCAGTTCGTCGAGCAGTTTTTGCGCGGCTTCCTTCTGCATCTGCGAACCTTCGTGGATGGCTTCGTGCAGCATGGCCCGCGCTCCTTCGTGGTCGCCCATGTCGATGTAGGCGCGCGCCAGATCCAGCTTGGTGTCCACGGGATCGTCGGAAAAGCCGGGTTTGGCGAAATCGTCCGCCGCGTCCGTGGACAGTTCATCGGCAAGACCGTGCGACGTCGACGCCGACTCCGCCATCTCGAAGCCCTCGTCGCGCGACAGGGATTCGTCGGCATTGGAAGACAACGGCGGCAAGGCATCGAACTCGGATTCGTCGGGCATGCCGCTGGTCAGGGCATCCGACGTGTCCGCCTCATGGTGTCCGGCGGCATCCGTCTCATCCTTGGCAGACGCCCCCGCTCCCAGGTCGAAATCGAAGCTGTAGCCACTGCTCCGGGATTCGGATGCAGCATCGGCAGGCGCCGGGGCATGCGTATCCTCGGCGGTGGCGAAGGTGTCGCCGCGTGGCGTGTCGAGGAAATCATCGGACGCTTCGGGAGCCATCTCCTCGATGGTCGAAGTGGCGAACAGGGGATGATCCGGCGTCAGCTCGCGCCCCATGGCCAACACTTCCTGCCATTCGGGCTGGGTCTCGTCGTCCACATAGGCGTGCATGGCTTCGGCGGCGGCTTCGAACTGGTCGGCATCGCCGCGTGCGTAGTACAGGCTGACCAGCTCCAGGTGCAACCCCACGTCGTCGGGATGCTCGGCCAGTTGCGCCAGCAGCTCGTGCTCGCCGTCTTCATCCGTTTCGGGAACGTAGGCGGCATCGCCCTCGTCACCCGGTTCGGCGGCGCCGCCAGCCGTGGGACCCAGCGGCGAATCGCTGAAATGGTCGGCCACGGAAGGCTTGCCGTGCCGGCGCTTCGGCTTGCGCCGGCGCAGGAAGGCCCAGACGATCAACAGCACGATGAGGACGGCCAGACCGATGCGCACCCACATCCGCTCGTACCATGGCACGGACGTTTCCTCCGACGCCGCCGCGGATGCCGGATGAGTCTGATGCTTGACGGCTGGCGCCGGCTTCGTGGCTTTCTGCTGCACGGAACCGGCAGCCGCGACAGTTGTCGTGCCGGTGGTCGACGATGTCGCCGCCGGCATGGTTCCGGCAACGCTGGCGTTCGATGCCGGAGCGACAGTTATCGAGCCCGCCTGGGTCGTGGATGCCGGCAGCGCCGGCAAACGGGCCGTCTTGCGGGCATCGGACAGCTTGTCCTGCAGGGAAGCGATTTCGGCGTTCTTCAGGTTGAGCAGGCGCTTGTTCTTGTCCTGCAGCTGCTCCAGGGCGGACACGCGCGACGTGAGATCCGCGGCGGCCTGCTTCTGGCTGGACAAAGCCTCCTGGCTGCGCGCCAGCTCCTGGCGCAACTCGCTACCCGAAGCCGTACCGCCGCCCGTGGCGCCACCATTTTTGGCCTCTGGCGGCACCAGGGCCAGATGATCGCCGCCGGACTCACCGGCGCCCGCGCCAACCACCGGTGCCGAGGAACCGCCGCTGCTGGCCACCAGGGTAGGCGATGTGGCGTGTTCGCTCTGCCAGGCCTGGTTCTGCCGACGCACGGCGGCAATGGCCGCCCTGCGCGAAACGGCCAACGCCTCCTGCCGCGTGGGGATGCGCAATATGGCGCCGGCCTTGAGCGCATTCACGTTGTCCTGGAAGAAGGCGTCCGGATTGGCCGCCTTGAGCGCCACCAGCATCTGCATGTAGCCGACGCCATCGATGGCGCTGGCGCGTGCAATGTGCGACAGCGTATCGCCATGTTTGACCGGGCCGTATATCTCGGCTCTTGGCTTGGCGGGCGACGATGGCGCAGATTGGCTGGCCGCCGGTGCGGCAGCCGGGGCCGCCGGCTTGGCGGGTTTCGGCGCTGGCGCTGGCGCTGGCGCTGGCGCTGGCGCTGGTGCCGGGGTCGGGGTCGGAGCCGGCGCCGTCTTCGTGTTCGTGGTGGCCGGTGTGGGCGCCGAGAAGGTCGGGCTGCTGCTCAGAGGATCGAGCAGCACGGTGTATTCACGCAGCATCTTGCCCTTGGGCCATGTCACCTGGATCAGGAAGTCCAGGTACGGCTCGCGTACCGGCTGCGTGCTGGTCACACGGATGAACTTCTGCCCGTCGTCATGGGTGACCACCGTGAAGGTCAGCGGCACCTTGAGGTCGGCGCGGCTGATGCCGGCACTGGCAAATGCCGCCGCCGACGCCAGGCTCACCTGGACGTGATCGGCTTCGCCGGGGTAATCCGGATGCAGTGGTATCTCGGCCACCAGCGGCCGATCCAGCGCCGACTTGACCTGAATCTGGCCAAGATCCAATGCCATGGCCTGGCTGCTGGCAAGCGCCAGTGCCACCAGTGCCGACAGCTTCAAGGAACGATTCATCGGGACATCCCCCAGACAACAGACAAGGCGCGACAGCACAAATTTGCTCCGCGACCAGGGCGTAACTTTAAATCACAACGGATTTTTTCACCAACAGTCAGCACTT
>DASSTF010000114.1:0-14516 GCA_035708045.1 Rhodanobacteraceae bacterium
CTTTGTGGTGCTGGCCAAGCTGAGCAGCGCCAGCGCCGCCGACGCGCTGGAAAGCTTCGACAAGGCGCTCAAGCGCATCCCCGAGGCGCTGCGCAAGACGCTGACCTACGACCAGGGCAAGGAAATGACCTATCACGATGCGCTCACCCTGCGTACGGGCGTCAAGGTGTACTTTGCCGATCCGCACAGCCCGTGGCAGCGCGGCAGCAACGAGAACACCAATGGCCTGCTGCGCCAGTACTTACCCAAGGGAACGGACCTGTCGGTGTACAGCCAGAAAGAGCTCGATGACATCGCCTTGAGCCTCAACACGCGTCCGCGCAAGCGCCACGGTTTCCGAACACCGTTGGAGGTGTACAACGAGTTACTGGATTTGGCCGTAGCCAAAACCGGAACCATGCATTGACTGTTGCACGTGAACCTTGAAACCGCCCACTGATTTGCATGCCGTAAAGGAAATCTCAGGTTCTGACGCTCTTCCCAATCGCCGGTTCTGCGACATTCGCACTCGCATTTGAGAGCGTCTCCGGGGATACTGGTTGCTTTTCATGCACACGCAATAGGCAACCATGTCATCCAACTTCAGCATCGAAGAAGCGCACAATTACATGCTCCAGGTTCTGAAGGTGATGCATCAAGCCGGTGGTTCGGACCTTTTCATCTCCGCCGATTTTCCGGCCAGCATCAAGCTGCAGGGGCAGATGCGGCCGCTCAGCAAGCAGAAGCTGACCGGCGAACTCACCAAGAAGCTGGCGCTGTCGCTGATGAACGAGAAGCAGCGGCTGGAGTTCGAGGGCGAGTTCGAATGCAACTTCGCCATCGCCCTGCCCGGCGTTTGCCGCTTCCGCGTCAACGTGTTCATGCAACAGCAGCAGGTCGGCATGGTGATCCGCACCATCGCCTCGGAAATTCCGACGCTGGACGAGCTGGATCTGCCGTCGGTGCTGAAGGACGTCATCATGACCAAGCGCGGTCTGGTGCTGGTGGTCGGTGGCACCGGCTCGGGCAAGTCCACCACGCTGGCGGCGATGATCGACCACCGCAACAGCCACTCCGCCGGCCATATCATCACCGTGGAAGATCCGGTGGAGTACGTGCACAAGAACAAGAACTGCCTGATCACCCACCGCGAGGTGGGCGTGGACACGCAGTCCTGGCACAACGCGCTGAAGAACACGCTGCGCCAGGCGCCCGACGTGATCCTGATCGGCGAGATTCGCGACACCGAGACGATGGAGCACGCCATCGCCTTCGCCGAGACCGGCCATTTGTGCCTGGGCACGCTGCACGCCAACAATGCCAACCAGGCACTGGATCGCATCATCAATTTCTTTCCCGAGGAACGTCGCAACCAATTGCTGATGGACCTGTCCTCGAATCTGCGCGCGATCATCTCGCAGCGTCTGGTGCGTACCGAGGACGGCAAGGGTCGCAAGGCCGCCATCGAAATCATGCTGAATACGCCGACCATCAGCGAGGCGATCCACAAGGGCCAGTTCCACCAGTTGAAGGAAGTCATGACCAAGTCGCGCGAGTTGGGCATGCAGACCTTCGACCAGGCGCTGTTCGATCTTTACGTCGCCGGTCACATCGGTTACGACGAAGCCATCCGCAACGCCGATTCGGCCAACGAACTGCGGCTGCAGATCAAGCTCAAAGCCAAGCGCAGCGAACCCGACGCATCCAACGGCATGACCCTCGAATTGCACGAGAAAGAGCCGGAGGTCCGCGACGAAGAAGCCGAACCGGCCAGCGAGTTCCGTTTGCAGATCGATCCTGCTCCCGAACCCCGGGAGTCGTCGGCACCAGCTGCGCCGTCGTTGCAGGATGATGAAACGGCGGACAGCGAGACGTGACAATCAAAAGAGGCCAGGTTGATTCAAGAACCTGATCTGGTTTTGAGCCGGATATCAGGCAGCTTCGATCAGATCTGCCACGAGTTCGTAGGAATGCAGGCGGGCCGCGTGGTCGTACATGTTGCTGTTCAACATCAGCTCGTCGGCGCCGGTCTGCTCGACGAACGCGCGGATGCCTTCGGCGACCACGCCCGGCGATCCGATCGCGGAGCATGACAGTACCTGGTCGAGCACCCTGCGGTTCTGGGGCGACAGCGATTCGACGTAGTTTTCCACCGGAGGCGGCAGACGTCCGGGGTGTCCCGAGCGCAGGTTGACGAAGGATTGCTGCCAGGATGACGCGCGGTAACGCGCCTCCTCGTCGGTGTCGGCGGCGGCCACGTTGAAGCCGAGCATGACGTAGGGTTTGTCCAGGTAACGCGAGGGCTGGAAGCGCGAACGGTAGACCGCGATGGCGTCCATCATCTGCATCGGCGCGAAATGCGAGGCGAAGGCGTACGGGCGGCCCAGCGCCGCCGCAAGTTGGGCGCCGAACAGGCTGGAGCCGAGTATCCAGATCGGCACCTGCTGCCCTTCCCCCGGCACGGCATGTATGCGCGCCTTGCCTTCGAAATACGACACCAGTTCCATGACATCGCGCGGGAACGCGTCCGGATCCGCGGTCAGGTTGCGACGCAATGCCATGGCCGTCAATTGATCCGAACCGGGCGCGCGGCCCAGGCCGAGGTCGATGCGCCCGGGATACATGGCATCGAGCGTGCCGAATTGTTCGGCGATCACCAGCGGCGAATGATTGGGCAGCATGATGCCACCCGCCCCCACCCGGATGCGCGAGGTCGCGCCGGCCACGTGGCCGATCAGCACCGAGGTCGCCGCGCTGGCGATGCCGGGCATGCCGTGGTGTTCGGCCATCCAGTAGCGCGTGAAGCCCCAGCGGTCGGCGTGCTGAGCGATGTCGACCGTGTTGGCGATGGATTCGGCCGCCGAACCGCCTTCGTTGATGGGGGACAGGTCGAGGATGGAGAGTGGGATCATGGCCATCGTGGATGCAGCCTTGTGCTAGATGTCGTGATGATCAACATCAAGGCGAGCCGAGGGTTATCAAGAGAGTTCCGAACAAGCCTTGGGGGCGCCCTTCGATACGCGAAGCGTACCCTGTGCTGAGCCTGCCGAAGCATCAGGGCGAACGGATGTCAGCAAGAATCCGCACTTGACCCAAGGGCGTTGCGGCATTCAGCGACGGGGGTGCAAATTCCCTTCGCGCTCGGGCTGATACAGAACCTCGGCGATGGTGAGCTTCATGCTGCCGCCGCCCGGACGCGGCCATTCGATTTCATCGCCGACGGACAGTCCGAGCAGCGCGCTGCCGACCGGAGCCAGAATGGAAAGCTTGCCGGCGGAACCGTCGACATCCCTTGGATAGACGAGGGTCAAGCTGAAATCCTTTTCGGACGAGGCCATGCGAAAACGCACCGTGGAGTTCATCGTCACGAGTGTCGGCGGTACGTCGGCGGGCTCGACGACCTCGGCGCGATCCAGTTCGTCGCGGAGAGCTTTCACGCTGGGGCTGGATGGGTCGGGAAGCGAATCCAGAAGCGCTTCCAGCCGATCCATGTCCCGCGACGAAACGACAATACCTGGCTTGTTGTTCATGAATTCCTCGCTTGTAATGCGCACGGCAACCCGTACGGATTGCATTCCGTGAAATAGGCGGATGCGTGCATTGTAATCGCCCGCAACGCATGGGGGTCGTGGAGTGGCGCTGCTCCATCGGACCGTCTGCACAGCAGAATTTCACATGCCTGAACAGCCGGTTCATACGGCGCGATGTGAAGCCGGTCACGCAGTGTGGCGTTTTCTTCTATTCAGTCAGGTGACGTTTGGGTAGATGCTGATAGACCTCTGCACAGGATTGCTTGCGCAGGGGCAAGTCCGTAGCCACAGGAATGGCCCCATGATTGAGCGAGGTATTCGTACCATGTATTCCAGGAAGCCAAAAACCAGGGCGCTGGTCGTGGCGCTTGGCGCGCTGCTGGCCAGCGGCGCAGCCTTTGCCGCCCCTCAGACCGCCACCAGCACCGACAGCACGACGGCCGCCAGTACCACCGGCAGCACGCAACTTGTCGATCGCTATTCCGCGTTCGCGGGTTCCGATGCCAATGCTCAGGCATTGATCGACGGCCTGCACAGCGGCAACGAAGTCGATCTGAGCACGGTCACCGAGGCGGCCGATGGCACCTCGCAGTCCGTCGACACCACGTTCACGCCAGCCACCGACGCCATGGGCTATGGCGAAGTCAATACCAGCCTGTCGCTGGCCAAGGAGAGCCTGGCTGCCGCCGGCATCACTGAGCCCACGGCCGAGCAGATCGAGGCGGCGCTGAATGGCGGCACCATCACTCTGGCCGACGGCACCACCACGGACATGCAGGGCGTGCTGGCGCTGCGCGCCTCCGGACAAGGCTGGGGCCAGATCGCGCAAACGCTGGGCGTGCATCTCGGCGCCGTGGTGTCCGCCTCGCACACCGCCAACAGCCAGGCCGGCATGACCCACGGTGATGCGCATGCTTCCGGCCAAGCCGGCGCCGACGCGCAGGTGGGCAGCGACCATGCCCGTGTTGGCGCCCAGGTCGCCAGCGATGCGCAGGCCAGGACACAGGCTGCCGTCGACCATGCCCGGGCCGGTGCGCAGGTTGTCACCCAGGCCGGTGGTGCGGCCAAGGTCGACCTTCCGGCGCATCCGGATTTGCCGACGCACCCGGATCATCCGGATCGCCCAAGCATCCCGGATCATCCAAGTGTTCCGCAGCGCCCGGATCTCCCGGTTCACGCCGGCGGGCACGTAGGCGGTTGACCGCCTCGGTTCGACTTTTGATGTTTGTCGGCCGGATGTCCCGCATCCGGCCGACCTTGCACAAGGAAATTCCATGATGATTCGCAAGCGGGTGCTTGTCCTTGCCCTGCTGGCAACGGTCGTGGCCGCGCCGGCGATGGCGGGCACCACGACCGTATCAACCGGCGTCAATTACAGCTCCGGCAAATACGGCACCGATACCACCACCGACATCTGGTACGTGCCGCTTTCGGTCGGTTACAACACCGGCAAGTGGCGCTTTAAGGTGACGGTGCCGTACATCCGCATTTCCGGCAACGGCAATGTCGTGCCCGGCGTGGGTCGCGTCGACAACCGCAATCCGCTGGGCCTTGGCCATGGTCGCGGCCTGCTTGCGCCGGGCAACGGCGGCAGCGGCACGGGGACGACCCAGACCGGCAGCAGCAGCGCCTCGGGCCTCGGCGATGTCGTCGCCCAGGCCAGTTACAACCTGTTCTACGACAAATCCAGCCGTTTCGGCATGGATCTCGGCGCCAAGGTGAAATTCGGCACTGCCGACGAAAACAAGGGCCTGGGTACCGGCCAGAACGATTACGGCCTGAACCTGGACGCCTACAAAGGCATCGGCAACTGGACGTTGTTCGGAGGCGTCGGCTACATGACGTACGGCAGCTCGCAATACATCCAACTGGACAACGGCGCCAACGCCAATGTCGGCGCCAGCTATCGCTTCAGCGACCACAATACGCTCGGCGCGTACTACTACTACCGCGAGCGCATCTCCGACTCCGGCTATGCGCAGAAAGAGCTGACGGCCTACTGGAACCATGACATCAACAAGCGCCTGCGCCTGCAGATGTATGCCCTGACCGGTTTCAGTGACGGCAGCCCGGACGTCGGCGGTGGCGCTTCGCTGCGTTGGAGCTTCTGATGTGACGCTCAGGCGGCTCTGATCAACTCAGCGCAGTCGTCGCCGTATTTGTCTGTTCACGGATGGTCGAGACGGCGGAATCATCGATTCGCCTCAAGGCACGGCGCCAACATTTGATCCATGTCAGACGCTCATCGCGGCAGGCTGTCTACCATGGCGACATGGGCATGATCCGATCCACCTGGTTTCGCGATTTGTTTCTCGATCCCCCCGCCTCCGCCGGAAGTGGCCGCGCCGTGGCGGCGCCGGTTGCCGGATTTGCCGCTTCATCGATGTTGCTGGCTTGCGCCACCCAGACGGGCGCCGCCGAGAGCATTGCCGAGGCCACTCGCGAGCAGTTGGAGATGGCGGGCATTTATGCGCACATGGTCGACTTCCACGACTTGAACCTGGCTTTGCTGGAACGCTCCAGCCAGGTCCTGTTCGTGGTCAGCACCACGTTCGACGGCGATCCTCCGGACATGGGCGAGGCGTTTTTCCGGAGCGCGATGCAGCATCCGGCCACGCTGACGCATCTCCAATATGGCGTGTTGGCGTTGGGCGATCGTGCGTATGACCAGTTTTGCGGCTTCGGGCACAAGCTGGACGACTGGTTGCGCGCCAGCGGCGCCAGGTCGTGGTTCGACCTCATCGAGGTGGACGACGAGGACGAACAGGCCATCGATCGCTGGCATGGGCAGGTGGCGTGTCTGCTGGCGCGAAAAGGTGATTCCGGGCCTGCTTTCTCCCCTTCGTCGGATCATGCGTGACACGGGAATGTTGGACCGAGTCAGGGCGCCTCGTTCGTTGCCGATTTTTCGAAGATCGTGCCTTCCTTCTTCCACAGCGTCCAGGCCGCGGCGGCCAGCCAGAGCACAATCATCAGCACCAGCACTTTTTGGCTCGCTCCACGAGGAAGATCGCGCCAAAGCGCCTGCACCCACAAGCTCACGAAACACGCCAGTGCGCCCAGGAGCGCCCACCTCGCCCACGGACGCCAGCGGGCGTCCAGGCGCATGCACAGCGACTGCAGCAGCATGGCCATGGTGACGCACAGGAAGGTGGTTTGCGCGGCCACGCCGTGAATGAAGCCGTGAAAGGTGGCGGGATGGGCCCAGGTATTGGTTTCTTCCACGGCGGTGATGCACAGGGCTGCCGCCGAGATGATGAAAAGCAGCAACGGAGCCGTGCTTCGCGCCGGGGCGGCAAGCGCCTGGTACAGGCCGATGCCGAGCAGGACCAGGGATGCCGCCATCACGAAATAGGCCGCGCGCAGCCACATGCCACCGGGGCCGAGAAGGTAGAAGCTCAACGGTACGTCGACCCAGTCGAGGTCGCGACGCAGGATCTGTGTCAGCACGCAGGCCAGCGCGAAAACGAGGATGCCGGCCAGCGCCAGGCTGCCGAGCCGGGATTGCGATCGTCGCGTCGTCATCATGCGCGTCATGATCCGCATTTGATCCTTGTCAGGTCAACGTTGCCGTGGGCGATTACCATGACGACATGAACATGCCCCATGCCACGCATCGCGGGGATGCGTCTGCCGTTTCCCCTGCCCTGCGCGAACGTCTGATGGCGACGCGCCTTTTTCTGGTTGCCGCTTTGGCGGCGTTGCTGGTCGCGGGATTCACGGCCGCTGCAGTGGCGCATGCGCCGACGCGTTCGCTGGTGTGGATGGTGGCTTATCTGGTGCTGGTCGCCGGCGTGGCACAAGGCGTGTTGGGACTGGGCCAGGCGTTGTTGCCGGCACGTCTGCCATCGACGCGGTGGCGCATCGGAGAGTGGGTGCTGTTCAATCTCGGCAACGTCGGCGTGATTTTCGGGACGTTGTGGACTTCGATGGCATGGGTGGCTGTCGGCACGGTGTTGTTCGTGGCTTCGCTGGTCGCATTTCTATGCGGCGTGCGCGGGGCCGGGCGTGGGTGGCTGCTGCTCGCTTTTCGTGCGGTTCTGGTGATGACCTGCCTCGGCGCCTGCGTCGGATTGGGGCTGACGCTGGCCGGCGTTGCCCATTGATTCAAAAGCCTCGTCCGCAGGGGGCTGCCCGCATCGGGTGACCGCCGAGGCAACCAGACAGGCTTGACCTGAAGGGGCGGCAGCGCGAGTCTTGTCCGGTCATCCACTCCTGCTGAAGCGCATCCCATGCAAGCGGAATTCTGGCTGCAACGTTGGCGCGAGGGCCGTATCGGCTTTCATCGCGATGCTCCCATGCCGCTGCTGGTGCAGCATTGGCCGGCGCTGGAACTGCCACGGGGCAGTCGCGTGCTGGTGCCCTTGTGCGGCAAGGCGCTCGACATGCCATGGCTGGCCGAACAGGGTTACCGGGTGCTTGGCGTGGAATTGTCGCCGCTGGCCATCGGGCAGTTTTTCGACGAGCAGGGGTTGAAGCCGGAAAAACACGAATCGGCGCTCGGCATACACCACGTCGCCGGAAACATCGAAGTCATCCAGGGCGACGCGACCATGCTGGATGAGACTACCCTGCTCAGCTGCGACGCGGTCTACGATCGCGCCGCCATCATCGCCTTGCCGCCGGCCATGCGCGAACACTATGCCGAAACCGTCTATGGCCGTCTGCGTCCCGGCTGCCGAACCTTGATGCTCACGCTGGAATATCCGCAGGCTGAAATGGACGGCCCGCCGTTCTCGGTCGATGTCGACAATGTGAACCGGTTGCTTGCCCGGAACTGGCAGGTCGAGGTGCTGGATCGAAGCGACATCCTGGCGTCGCAGCCAGGGTTTCAGCGTGCGGGCCTGACCTCGCTGCATGCCAACGTTTTCCGGCTCGAACGCCACTGACCGGCTTATTCCCACCACCTGTTCCCCTTCTGTCTAATCATTGACCGCTTGACACGGCCAAAATATGTGTATATACACTTATCATGCTCATGCATGTGGGCGTCACGTCGTCAACCGGAGCCTTTCGATGACCATCACCATTACCGCGTTTGAACACTCACCCGATGGCGGCAAGGGACTGGCGCGTGACATGCGCGTGCGCTGGGCGCTTGAGGAAGTGGGCCAGCCATACGAGGTTCGCCTTCTGTCGTTCGCTGCGATGAAGCAGCCGGCGCATCTGTCGCTGCATCCTTTCGGCCAGATTCCGACGTACGAGGAAGGCGATCTGACCCTGTTCGAGAGCGGAGCGATCGTGCTCCACCTCGCGGAATGTCATGCGGGATTGCTGCCGGATGACGCCCATGCCCGAGCGCGTGCGCTGACGTGGATGTTTGCCGCGATCAATACGGTGGAACCGCCGATCCTCGAGCTTGTCACTGTCAAGTTTCTGGAAGGCGACAAGCCCTGGAGCAAGGAGCGCCTGCCACTGGTGGAGGCGCGTATCCGGCATCGTCTGGATCAACTGTCTGCTCGCCTCGGCAATGCCGACTGGCTCGATGGCGCGTTCAGCGCGGGCGACTTGATGATGGTGTCGGTACTGCTCCGGCTGAAACCGTCGGGCATCCTGGATGCGTATCCGAACCTTGCCGCCTATGTCGCCCGCGGCGAAGCGCGACCCGCTTATCAACGCGCTTTCGATGCCCAATATGCGGTTTATGCCGGCCACCCGGCCGCTGTCTAGAAGAAATTTTCACTTGTCTACGGCCATGGATACCACGGTTCTGCAAACCACGCGCTGCCTCTGCCTTGCGGCAAGAAGGGCCTCACGCACGATCACGCGCGAATTCGATCAGGCCTTGCGTGCGCATGATTTGCGTGCCACCCAGTTCACCCTGCTCGCCGCCCTGAATCTCGCCGGCCCTCTGACCATCGGCGCTCTGGCCGATTTGCTGGCCGCCGACCGCACCACCATGACCCGCAATCTCGCCCTGGTGGAAAAACGCGGCCTGGCAACGGTGCGCGCGGACGAAACCGATGCCCGCTCGCGTGTCGCCACCATCTCCCCCGAGGGGGAAGCCTTGCTGCAGGAAGCCATGCCGACCTGGCGCAAGGTGCAAACCGAACTCACCGACGCCTTGGGCGAGTCGGCTGCGGAAGGTCTGCGGCGACTGGCCGGCGGCCCCTGCGTCATGCCTCTTCCCGACCCGTCCCCCGATGCATCCGCGTAAAACAGGAGTCCACCCCCATGAAGCTCTATTACGATGATGTCCTTTCCCCGCGCCGTGCTTGTGCCGTGGCGCGTTACCTGCAGTCACCGGTCGAATTTGTCCACATCGAACTTGGGAAGGGCGAACACAAGACACCCGAATACCTCGCGCTCAACCCGAACGGCAAAGTGCCGACCCTGGTCGATGGCACACGCGTGCTGTGGGAGGCCGACGCCATCATGGCGCACCTGGCCGCCCGCGCCGATTCCGACCTGTGGCCGCAGGATGGTCGCCAGATCGAGGTGGTGCGCTGGCTGAGCTGGAACCTGCAGCATTTCTACCGGCATGGCAGCACACTGTATTTCGAATACGTCATCAAACCACGCTACCACCTCGGCAAACTCGACGAGCAGGCCGTCGAACAGGCCACGAAACACTTCCGCACCTTTGCCGCCGTGCTCGACGCGCACCTCGCGCAACGCCGCTGGCTGGTCGGCGACACGCTCACCATTGCCGACTTCGCCGTGGCCTCGCCCCTGCCCTTCGCCGAAACGTCACATATTCCGCTGCACGAATTTCCCGCCATCGCCCGCTGGCACGAACGCCTGTGCGAGCTCGATGCCTGGCGCGAACCCTATCCCGAGGTGCAGGCCGTGGCCTGAAACCGTCGGAGGTCCGTCATGCCCCAAGTCCATACCATCACTCCCTGCCTGTGGTTCGACACCGAAGCCGAAGCAGCGGCGAATTTCTACGTATCGGTATTTCCGCAATCGAAAATCCACCGGATTGCCCGTTATCCCGAAGCCGGAAAGGACGTCGGTCGCACTCCGGGTGCCGTGATGGTGGTCGATTTCGAGCTTGCCGGACACGGATTCACCGCGCTCAACGGCGGACCGGAATTCCATTTCACGCCGGCCGTCTCATTACAGGTGTACTGTCGCGACCAGCAGGAAATCGATCGTTACTGGGACGCCCTGTCCGATGGCGGCGATCCGTCCGCGCAGCAATGCGGCTGGCTCGGCGACAAATTCGGCCTGAGCTGGCAGATCGTGCCGGAAGGCATCGACGCGTTCTATGCCGACGACGATCCGGCCCGTGCGCAACGTGTCATGAAAGCCATGCTGTCCATGAAAAAGATCGACCTTGCGGCCCTGCGCCGCGCCGCCGCCGGATGAATCAATACGCCGGCATCCCGAATGAAAACCAAAGGAGAGTCCCATGCAAATCAATCCCTACCTGTTCTTCGACGGCAATTGCCGCGAAGCCTTCGAGTTCTACGCGCAATGTCTGGGTACCGACATCAAGGCCATGATGTCCTCCAGCGACATGCCCGCCGATGCGGCATCGGATGATGCACAAACCGGTTGTGCCGGACAGCCCGGATCTTCCGACAAGATCATGCATGCCTGCATCGATCTCGGCGGCAGCCTGCTCATGGCCAGTGACTGGATGAGCCCGGAGCCGTTCCAGACACCGAAGGGCTTCAGCGTGGCGCTCGGCGTCGACAACGTGGACGAAGCCGAACGCGTATTCAAGGCACTGTCCGATGGCGGCCAGGTGCACATGCCGCTGGACAAGACTTTCTTCGCCGCCGCTTTCGGCATGCTGGTGGATAAGTTCGGCGTGCAGTGGATGGTCAATTGCGAAAAAGACGGCTGATCTTTATTCATTGCGAAAGCTGGAAACTGTCATGGCCCTGAAACTCTATGCCCACCCGTTTTCGGCCTACTGCCAGAAAGTCACGATTGCGCTATACGAGCACGACGTGCCATTCGATCTGCGGTTGCTCGATGCCGACGACCAGCCGACGATGACCGAGTGGGCCCGCTTGTGGCCGCTAAAGCGCATGCCGGTGCTGGTGGATGACGAGCGCACCGTGGTGGAATCCAGCATCATCATCGAACACCTCGATCTCTCCCATCCCGGCACGACGCGCCTGATTCCCGAAGACCCGCGACATGCGCTCGAAGCGAGGATGATGGACCGTTTCTTCGACAATTACGTGATGACGCCGGTGCAGAAGATCGTGGACGACAGCATGCGCGCGCAGGACGATCACGATCCCGTGGGCGTCGCCAAGGCGCACGCCATGCTGGATACCGCCTACCGCTGGCTCGACGGCGCCATGGCTGGGCGCACATGGGCGGTTCGAGACGCTTTCGGTCTGGCCGATTGTGCCGCGGCTCCGGCGTTGTTCTACGCCGATTGGGTCCACGGGATCGACGCATCATTCACGCACGTGCGCGCCTACCGACAGCGCCTGCTGGCGCGCCCGTCGGTCGCCCGCGCCGTGGACGAAGCTCGCCCCTACCGAAAACTGTTCCCGCCCGGGGCGCCCGACCGGGACTGAGCATCCGGAGAACATCATGAAAGAAACCATGCCCGAGGTCGTCGACCGGGATACCTTTCAGACGGAACTGGCAGCCTTGCGCATCCGCGAGAAGGCTCACACCCGGGAAGGTGACGCCATTGCGGCCAGCCGACGTCGCCTGCCCATGGTCGAAGTGGATGCTGCGACGCCGCTGATCGGGCGGGACGGCCCCGTCACCTTGCTCGACACGTTCGAGGGCCGACAGCAACTGGTCGCCTACTACCACATGTGGCACGCGGATCGGCCGGCCGAAAACCAGTGCGAGGGCTGCACGTTCTTCAACAGCCAGGTACGCGAGCTGTCCTATCTGCACGCACGCGGCATTACCTATGCCACGTTCTGCCAGGGACCCTACGAACAAAGCGTGCGCTATCGCGATTTCATGGGCTGGGACGTACCCTGGTATTCGGCGCAGGCATCGGCCGAAACCCTGCTGCTCGGACGCCGGGTCGGCATGGCCCATCTGGTGTGTTACCTGCGCCAGGGCAAACGGGTATTCGAAACGTACTGGACCACCGGTCGCGGCTTCGAACCGATGGCGCCCACCCTAGGCCTGCTCGACATGACCGTGTACGGCCGGCAGGAAAGCTGGGAGGATTCTCCGGCCGGCTGGCCGCAAAGCGACGGCTACAACCAGAGTGAAAAGGCCTGGCGTACCGATGGCCGTCCGACCGCCCAATGGCCTCGCCTGAAGGCGGGATATTCGGACGATCTGGGCGGCGATTCCCGCTGAGCCGCATCCCGTTGCCAGGAAAAGCGCCTATGCTTCCCCCGACCAGCAACGGATGGCTGTGACAGGCAGGTGCAGCGCGGGTCTGTCGGGCAGCGAAACGCCCGGCGGCAACTGGACCCAAAGCCGTCCGTTTCCGCAACGCATCCCGAACTGCCGCGCATCGGCCGCAACCTGACTTACTTCGCACACGGCCGGCAAAGCGCCCGGTGGAGCCGTGGCCGCGTCATGAACCACCACGTCGGTCGGCGCGATGTGCCAATCCACGCAAGTGCCCTCTTCCATGACGACCGGCAACGGCAGCGATACGCCCGCTGCGTTCCAACGGATACGACCGTCGACGACGGTGCCGCGATGCACGTTGCGATGCCCCAGCAGGTGCGCCACGGCGCCATTGACAGGACGTGCATGCACTTCGGCGGGCGTGCCGGTCTGCATGATGCGACGCCCGTGCATCAGCACCAATTGGTCGGCGACGGCCGCCAATGCAGGATCATGGCTGGCGGCCAGGGCCGGAATGCCGGCATCGTGGACTTCGGCAATCAGTTCGGCGATCACGTCTTCCCGGGTGGCCGGATCCAGCGCCGAGGTCGGTTCGTCCAGCAACAGCAGGCGCGGTCGTCGTGCCAGTGCGCGGGCCAATGCCACGCGTTGCTGCTGGCCACCGGAAAGTTGCGCAGGCCGGCGTTCCGCATGGGCTGTCATGTGCACGCGTTCCAGCCATGACATGGCCTGCTCGCGACGATTCTGACCGCGCAATGCGAAGGCCACGTTGCGCCATGCACTCAGATGCGGAAACAATCCGTAACCCTGCGGCAGGTAACCCACCGCGCGACGTTGCGCGGGCAGCCCGTCGAAAGGTTCGCCGCGCGCCGGCAGCAGGCCCGCGATGGCGCGCAGCAGCAGGGACTTGCCTTCGCCGCTGGCGCCCAACAGCACGGTGAAACCTTCCACCTCGAAACGGGCGGAAAGAGCCACCGGATACTCGACGCGGTAGTCGATGCGCATCAGGCGAACCGCCTGCGCACGGCCAGGCCAAGAACCAGCGGCAAGGGCAAGGACACCAGAAAGAACACCCACAGCAGCGGATACACGGCATCCAGGCCGATGTCCTGCAGGTTGACCCACAGCTTCACCGGGATGCCTTGCGGGTAATAGGCCACGATCAGCACCACGCCGAACTCGCCCAGTGCACGCACCCAGGCCAGCGCCACGGCGGCGGCCAGCCCCAGTTTGGCCAGCGGCAAGCTGACACTGAAGAAAGCGCGCGTGGGCGAGTGGCCGAGAGTCAGCGCGATCTGTTCCAGATGGCGCGGCACGCCCTCGAAAGCGGCGCGTGCGGCGATCACGTAATACGGCAATGCGGCGTAGAACTGCGCCATCACGAAGGCCGGCGGCGAGTTGGTCAGCAACAATCCGACACGTTGCAAAAGGCTGCCGGCCGGTCCGTAGGGGCCGTACATGGTGGCCAACAGCAAACCCATGGCCAGCGGCGGTGTGAGCAAGGCCAGCAACAGCAGTGTATCGATCAGCCACTGCCCGCGTACGCGATGACGCGCCAACCACCAGGCCAGCGGCGTGCCCAGGCCGATGATCGGCACCAGCGCCAACAGGCTGTAGCCGAGCGAGACGGCCACGGCGCCGCCATCGCCGGCAGCGAAGCCGAAATGCCGCCAATCCGTGGCCAGCAGCAGGCCGACGAAAGGCGCCGCCAGCAACAGCAATGCCAGACCGCCCACCCATGCCGACAGGTGGATGCGTGGCGTCGTC
>DASSTF010000115.1:0-12907 GCA_035708045.1 Rhodanobacteraceae bacterium
CAAGGTGCCGTACAGCACCAGCGGCGGCCCGTTCATGCCATAGGCGCCGCCCAGGATCCCGCCGCCGAATCCGAACAGCCAGGCGTGCCGGTCGTTTTTCAGCAGCGGCGGGCGGCGGGCGGCGAGCACGTAGCCGGAAAATCCGATGATGATCGCGCCAAGAAGTGCCTTCACCCAAGTACTGCTCACGTGGGTCAGCAGCCACAGACCCAGCGGCAAGCCCGGAAGGGTCGCCAGAAACAGGCGACCGGCGCTGCGCAAATCGGCGTGCCGCCAGTCTTGCACCAGCACGACTGTCGCCACGGTCATCGACACCAGCACGGCCACCGGTGCGGCCACTTCCACCGGCATGAACAGCGCCAGCAACGGCACCGCCACCAGGGCCTCGCCGAAGCCAAAGGCCGAACGGATGAAGGTGGCGACGAACAATACGGCCAGCAATGGCCACAAGACATCGATCGACATCATCGCCACGCCACCGACATTCGTCCGCGGCGCGAACCATGGCGGCAGCGCGTTACGATGCCAAATGCCTTGTGATGGCAAGGCAGTGGCATGGGGCGAAGGCCGTAGTGCGCCGGACGATATGCATCAGCAGGCTTTTTTTGAAACAGGAAAGGCGAGGTCGAGGCAGCATACCGAAAACATCGGCGCCGTGTGGGCCATGCGTGTGCGTCATACTGCCGTGCCGCTGCGCCTCACAGTACCAACCGCCAGTACGCCACGTCGACCCATCGATCCCGTATGCAGCCGGCCTGTTCGACGTGGGCTGTCTGGTGGAAACCGAGGCGTTCGTGCAGCGTCACGCTGGCGGCGTGGGCAATGTCCGTCCTACTTGGCTTTGGGCGGCAGCTTGAGTTCGAAATACGGTGGCGGCGAGGCCTGCCCCGGCGGTACGTAGGCGTGTGCCGGTTTGCCCGCCGATCCCAGCGAACGGATGTAGACGTACATGTCGGCCAGGTCCTTGTCGCTGAGATAGCGGAACGTCCACCACGGCATCGCCGGACGTGTTTTCAGCGACCGCAAATGGGCGATCCATTGCTTGACGGTGTATTTGCGCGTCAGCAGACGCAGGTTGGGCGCATAGGTGGTGCCCCACGGCCCCTTGAAATTCATGCCGCCGCCGATCAGCAGCATGTTTTTCGGTGCATGCCCGCCATGTTCGGCCCAGCCCGGCGTATGGCAGTCGTTGCAACCGCCGTAGCCGACAAGGAACTTGCCGCGTTCAACGGCATGCTTGTCCGCAGTTCCGGGTGCGGCGGCCATCGCCGCGCATGAAGCCATGAGCCCCAATGCCAACACGAACCCTTTCATGGTCGTCTCTCCCCAGGTCGACAGTCGATGAAAGTTCACGAGCGATGGCCGCGACTATGCGCCGCATTTTCGGTGTGTGCAAGATGGTGGCCGCATCAACCTCACAGCAAGCGCTGCCAGTACGCCACGTCGATCCACCGATCCTGCTTGTAGCCGACCTGTTCGAAGTGGGCCACCTTGTGGAAACCGAGGCGCTCGTGCAGCGCCACGCTGGCGGCGTTGGGCAATGCCACGCCGCCGATGACGGCGTGCATGCCGAGCGCACGCACGGCATCGAGCAACGCCGCGTAGAGGCGCCCGCCGATGCCCCGCCCGGTTTGTTCCGGATCCAGGTAAACCGAAGTTTCGACGCTGTGGCGATAGGCGCATCGGCTTTTCCAGCGCGAGGCGTATGCGTAGCCGACGACGCCATCCGGCGTGTCGGCGACCAGCCAGGGCAGCGATGCCTCGGCGGTTTCCGCGATGCGCGCCGCCATCGTTGGCACGCCCACCGCTTCAGTCTCGAAGGTGGCGCAACTGCCGGCGACGTAGTGGTTGTAGATGCGCGCGACGGCCACGGCGTCGTCCGCCGTGGCCGCGCGAATGGCGATGTCGGAGAGCATCGCCGGTTTCAGGTTACAGGCCGTAGTACATCTGGAACTCCAGCGGATGCGTGCTGGCGCGGTAGTCGGTCACTTCGCGCATCTTGACCTTGATGTAGGCGTCGATGACGTCGTCGTTGAATACGCCGCCAGCCTTGAGGAAGTCGCGATCCTTGTCCAGCGCTTCCAGAGCCAGGTCGAGGCTGGAACACACCTGCGGGATGTTGCGCTCTTCCTCGGGCGGCAGGTCGTAGAGGTCCTTGTCGGCCGGCGCGCCGGGATCGATCTTGTTGGCGATACCGTCCAGGCCCGCCATCATCAGCGCGGTGAAGGTGAGGTAGCCCGACTGCATCGGGTCGGGGAAGCGCAGTTCCACGCGCCGGCCCTTGGGGTTGGACACGTGCGGGATGCGGCAGCTGGCCGAGCGGTTGCGGGCCGAGTAGGCCAGCATCACCGGCGCCTCGAAGCCCGGCACCAGGCGCTTGTAGCTGTTGGTGGTGGAGTTGGTGAAGGCGTTGAGCGCGCGCGCGTGCTTGAAGATGCCACCGATGTACCACAGCGCGGTCTGCGAGAGGCCGCCGTACTGGTCGCCGGCGAACAGGTTCTCGCCGTTCTTGCTGAGCGACTGGTGCACGTGCATGCCGCTGCCGTTGTCGCCGACCACCGGCTTGGGCATGAAGGTGGCGGTCTTGCCGTGGGCATGGGCCACGTTGCGCACGACGTACTTCATCGTCATCAACTCGTCGGCCTTTTTCAGCAGCGTATTGAAGCGCACGCCGATCTCGCACTGGCCGGCGTTGGCCACCTCGTGATGGTGCACCTCGACCACCTGACCCAGTTGTTCCAGCACCTGGCACATTTCGGCGCGGATGTCGGCCAGCGAATCGCTGGGGCCGAGCGGCAGGTAGCCGCCCTTCACGCCGGGGCGATGGCCGTGGTTGCCTTCCTCGTAATCGTTGCTGGAGCTCCAGGCCGCCTCGCTGGATTCGATTTCGTAGAACACGCGGCCCATGTCGTTGCGCCAGCGGATCGCGTCGAAGATGAAGAATTCGGGTTCGGGCCCGAAGAACGCGGTGTCGGCGACGCCGCTGGTCTTGAGCCAGGCCTCGCCGCGGCGGGCGATGGAGCGCGGATCGCGGCCGTAGGCCTGCATGGTCGACGGCTCCAGCACGTCGCAGATCATCACCAGCTGCTTGTGCGCGCTGAACGGGTCGACGAAAGCGGTTTCCGGATCCGGCAACAGCACCATGTCCGACTCGTTGATGCCCTTCCAGCCGGTGATGGACGAGCCGTCGAACATCTTGCCGTCCTCGAACAGGCTCTCGTCGACGCTGTGCGCGGGGTAGGTGAGGTGGTGCTGCTTGCCCAGCAGGTCGGTAAAACGCAGGTCGATGAAATCGATGTGTTCGTCGGCGATCAGCTTGAGTACGGATTCGGCGGACATGGGTAAAGCCTCGGCGGTGGGAGGGAAAAAGGCAGCAAAGACTTAGCAGCTTACATGCCAGATACCAAATGCTTTCTGTTTCAATGATTTAACATGAGCGACGGCGGTTGCCGGCAATGCAAAGGCGTCATTATGGTGCATGTGCCGCCATGACTTGCTCCAAGTTGGTGCAATGCGACAGACGTACCGGCCATGCGCCGCGAGGCCAAGCCATCCGATACACTCGCCGCTTCACGCCCGCCGGACGCACGCGCATGCACGACCTGATCCAGACCATCATCCTCGGCATCATCGAAGGCATCACGGAGTTCCTGCCGATCTCCTCGACCGGCCACCTGCTGATCGCCGAACACTGGCTGGGGCAACGCTCGGATCTGTTCAACGTGGGCATCCAGGCCGGCGCGATTCTGGCCATCACGCTGATCTACTGGCGGCGCATCTACGAGCTTTTGACCCGCTGGCGCGATCCGGCCAACCGCGACTATCTGCTGAAACTCGCGGTGGCTTTCCTGATCACCGCGGTACTCGGCCTGGTCGCGGTGAAGATGGGCTTCGAGCTGCCCACGGAAGTGACGCCGGTGGCCTGGGCCCTGATCATCGGCGGCATCTGGATGATCGGCGCCGAACAGCTCGCCGCACGTCAGCCGGACCGGCGCGAAATCACCTGGACGGTGGCCATCCTGGTCGGCATCGCGCAGATGGTCGCCGGCATCTTTCCCGGCACCTCGCGTTCGGCCTCGACCATTTTCGCGGCCATGCTGTTCGGCACGTCCAACCGTCCGGCGGCCACGGAATTCGCGTTCCTGGTCGGCATCCCGACCATGTATGCCGCCACCGGCTACGAGCTGTTGAAAGTGCTGCACGGCGGCCATGCCATCCACGAGAACTGGACGGCGCTGGGCGTGGGTTTCGTGGTATCGCTCATCACCGCCTTCATCGCGGTCAAGTGGCTGCTCGGCTACATCCGCACGCACACCTTCACGCCGTTCGCGATCTACCGCATCGTGCTGGGCGTGGCGTTGCTGCTGCTGATTCCCGCCGGCGCCTGACCGCAATCCGAAACAGAACGGGTAGGGCGGGCACTGCCCGCCCTTATATCTCGATGACCGTTTTGCGATCATCCCCGACTGATCATCGGGAGGAGCAGGTAAGGCCGCGCCTAACGACCGACGATCTGCGCAAACCATCGCCAGCCGGGCAGATGCTCGGTGGCCAGCTTCACGCAGGTCAGCATCGGCACCGCCAGCAGCGCGCCGGGGATGCCCCACATCCAGCCCCAGATCAGCAGCCAGATCAGGATCGCCACCGGCGACAGGCGCATGCTCTGGCCCATGACCAGCGGCGTGATGAAATTGCCTTCGGTGAAACTCAGGCAGGCAAAGCCCAGTGCCGGTATCAGGCCGTGCCAGGGATTCGGGAATTGCAGCAAACCCACCACGGCCAGCAGCAGCGTGGTGGTGATGCCGCCGACGTAGGGAATGAAGTTGAACAACGTCGTCAGGCTGCCCCACAAAAGAGGATCGGGCACATCCAGCCACCACAGCCAGGCGGCCGTCAGCAGCCCCAGGGAGACATTGATCGAGGTCGCGGTGAGCAGGTAGCGCGACACCTGCGTCTGGATGTCCCGCACCAGGGTGACGTTGATGCGCTTGTTGCGGAAGGTGGGCGATATCTCGACCAGCCGCCGCAACAGGCTGTCGCCGTAGATCAGGAAAAAGAACACCAGCAGCAACACCGTCAGCACGTAGGCCAGCACCCGCGGCGTCATCTGCAGCAGATCCCAGGCGGTGAACATCGCGGCATGCGCTGACGAGCCACTGCGGCGCTCGGTGCGCGAACTGCCAACCAGCGATTGCGTGGCTTGCGTGGCCGCATTGAGCCGTTCGGTCAGCGGCTTGAGCTTGGGCGCCACGTGGCGCAATGCGGTTGGCGCGCGTTGCAGCCAGGTCGCCGCCGGCTGCGCCAGCAAGGTGACGCCGGCGCCGATGCATCCCGTCAACGCCAGCATCAGCACCAGCGCCGCCAGTGCGCGCGGAATGTGCCAGCGGGCAGCGGTCGCCACCAGCGGATTGAGGCCCAGTCCGATGAAGGCCGCCAGCACCAGCGGAATGGCCAGGCCATGCGCCAGCACCAGCGTGTACAGCACCGCCAGCACCAGCAGGGCATTGAGCACCACGCGCACGCCCAGCAGATGCCGGGTGAAACGGCGCAGGCGGATCGAACCGACGGCGACCCGTGAAACCCCGGCACGCCGTTCACGATCGGAGACAGGCGGCAGCTGGTTCACCGACTCTCGACGGACACGAGCAGCAGGTGGAGCAGCCAGCGCAAGGCCGGGTCGTACCAGAGTTCGATCAAGCCGCCCACGTGTCGCCTCGTGACCAGCCCGATCAGCATTCCGCCGCTTGCGGCAATGCCCACACTGGTCAGCGGGTGTGTGTTCACGTGGTGATGCAGGCGCGCCGAGCATGCCGCCGAGTGCAGGCGCGCATCCGCCACGCGCTGCTGCGCGATACGCACTTCGACGAGACGACGGTACAGTTTCATGTTTCTTCGCCTTGCTCCGGCGTCTGACGACGTTGCGGTTTCGGACGCGCCAGATCGTGCGTCAGCATGCGCCATCGGGCGCGTGTTTGCGGCAGGCTCATCCAGTACAGGCAACGGCGCATCAGCAGGATCGAACCGAGCAGGCACAGGGCGAGTATCGCGCTCAGGATCGCCAGCGCCAGCAGCCACGATCCCAGCCAGTCCGCGAGCAGCCAACTGGCCAGGGCGAGAAGCGTCAGCCCCAATGTCAAGGCAAACAGGCCGCCGAGGAAGACCGCAAGCAACGCCATGGCGGCGGCGCTGCGTGTGAGGCGCCACTCGGCAACCACCAGTTGCCATTGCGCTTGCGCCAGGGTCTGCAGGGCCGAAACGGCCGCGCCCAATTGGCGCAACCAGAATGCCAGCGTACGCTCCAGGTCGCGGTTGCCCGTCCCCTGTGTGCTTTCCTCAGTCACGCCAGGTGTCCGTTTCCTCAATGACGCATCAGGCGGCTGAGCAGCCAGCCGGCGGCCAGCGCCATCACCACGGACTGGGTCGGTTTTTCGCGCACGTAATCGCGCATCTTGTCGACCCAGTCGCCGGCGTACGCCATGGCCTCGTCCAGCGATTCGCGCCCGTGCTCGACCGCCCGTGCGGCGCGATCGGCCGCATGCTCGGCGGCATCGGCCACCTTGTCGGTGCCGCGATGCATGCTGTCTTCCACCTTGTCGGCGGCGCGATCCAGCTTTTCATGCGTGCGGTCGACGGCTCTGGTGGTGGCTTCCTTGAAATGTTCGGCGCCCTTGTCGATGCGTTCGGACGTGCTTTGTTTCGGGTTTTCGGGAGGATTGCTGACCATGACGTTACCTATCTTGCGAAAGCAGGCGGGGGGAAGTCCGTCGGCGCACTGTCACATGCGCCGTCGACCCGTGAACAGCGACACGATGAACAAAACCAGAAAGATGACAAACAGAATCTTGGCGATGAAAGCCGCCGTCCCGGCAATGACGCCAAACCCGAGGATGCCGGCAATGATGGCCACGATCAGAAACCCGATGGCGTAAGACAGCATGTTGCCTCTCCTTAACCTTGTGTCGGAGGAAGGCAGCCGGCGCGAACGGATTCCGAGCCGGCTACGCTGTCATTGATGCCATGGCGGGTTGAAGTCCAGGCTGAACGCGCGGGATCGGGACGCTTTTGCGACTGGTGGCGTTCATGTTCGTGTATTGCCACCGCGTCCCGTCACGTCGTCAACGCTCTTTCGCCTGCGGATAAATCGCATAGGTGCCGACCCATTCGGCGCTGGCCAGCACGTGGCCTTCCATCGCGCGGCGCACATCGTCCAGCCCGAACGGGCCGGTCAGGTTGAGCGTGGCCACGTCCAGCGCATGGATGCGGAAGTGGTAGTGGTGGATCAGGCTGTCGTTCCACGGCGGGCAGGGGCCGTCATAGCCGAAATACTCGCCGCGCATGTCGTCGTCGCCGGCAAACCAGCTGGTGTAATCGTTGAGCCCCTGGTGGCAACCGGGCGGCCCGACCGGATCGGATTTGCCGTGCGCGACGATGCCGTCGCTGCAACTGCCCGCGGCCAGCTCGCCGCATTCGGGCGGAATGTCCACCATCAGCCAGTGCGTGAACTGCACACGCGGCAGATCGATCGGCACCGTACGGCCTTGCTGGTTCACGTCGTCGGGCTTGCTGGGCGCATCCGGGTCCACGCACGTCAACACGAACGAGCGCGTGCCGTCGGGAATGTCGCGCCAGGCAAGGTGTGGATTGCGGTTGTCCGACAGCGCCACCGGATCATCGGGCTTGCCGAACGCGAATTCGGCCGGAATCGGCGCGCCGTTGGCGAAGCTGTCGCTGCGTAGTTGCATGGGATTCTCCTTTGGATCGGGACTTGGGAAAACGTAAACCACCATTTCGCCGGAATGACGGGATGCTTGATGGCTTTTGCAAGGACAACGCCGCGCGTTCTCGGCTTCAAGGCCTGGAGTACGTTACCCGATAAACGGCGCCAGCCTGATCGTCGCTGACCAGCAGACTGCCGACTGCACGTCCACCGGGCGGCCCCGGGACTGCTGGCCCTGCAGGAGGCCGGTGGAAGGCTTGTAGCCGAGCACCTTGTCGCCCTTCACACGCACTGCCATGACACGGTAGCCGACCTTGCTTGAACGGTTCCATGAGCCGTGTTCGGCGATGAAGATCGCGCCGTGATAGCGCGCAGGAAACATCGAGCCCGTGTAAAAGCGCATGCCACGGCGGACAGGAGGGCAAGCGCTGAAAACAGCACGAGACGCATGGCGGTTCTCCGTCGACCCGGGATGTCCAGATTACTCTGGACGATGGTGGCTTGCAGGCGGCATCAAGCCGCGGCGTCAATCCACGATTACCGTAACCCACCACCGTTCGTGGTGAGGTATCGAACCATGAACGGTGCGGGGAATTTGGGGGCTGCCCTTCGATACCTCAGGGCGAACGGGCTTCGCTTGGACGCTCGGGTAATCGCGTACTTCGTCGCTCGTCGGGTTTTCCAAAATCACCACGCGGATGAATCAAGGCGCCAGCACATTGAACCGCGCGGCAATGTAATCGTCGGTAAAACTGCGGAAATGCCAATCCCTCAGAAAGCCGCAATGCCCACCATGCTCGGCAATGTCCAGCTCCACCGCAGGCGACAAGGTCAACTTCTCGAAATCGGAAACGGGAATCACCGGATCGTTGCGCGCGGTGAGGATGGTCGTCGGCACCTGCATGCCCGCCATGCGGTCATCGGCCACCGAATAGCCGTCCAGATACTTGTCCAGCGTACCGTAGTCGGTGCGCCGCTCGATCAGCGTGCGCGTGAGTTCGCGCAGCCCCTGGCGCAATTCGCGCGGCTTGAAGAAAAGCTCCTCGGGAAACAGACGCTGCTTGCGCTTGAGCGACTGCCGCCACTTGTGCATGAAATACCAGTGGTAGACCCACGGCGCATGCTCCAGCGAAAACAGTCCCGCGCCCGGATCGATCACGGGGCATACCGACACCACACGATCCAGCGTCAGCCCCGCGGCAGGCGCAGCCAGCGCCACGCGCAAGGCGAAATTGCCGCCCAGTGAAAACCCGGCCAGCACCTGCGGCGTGCCGGGCTGGTGCCAGTGCTTCTCGATCTCGACCGTGGCCGCCACCACCTCGTCGAGCATGCACGAATGGAACAGTTCGGTGTTGAGATGGTGCGAATCGCCATGGTCACGAAAATTGAGGCGGAACACGTTCCAGCCATCGGCGAGCAGGCGGCTGCCGATCTGCACCACGTAACTGGAGTCCGTGCTGCCCTCCCAGCCGTGGAAAAGAATCGCCAGACCGCGCGCCTTTTCGCGCGCACGCTGCGGCGTGAACAGGCCGGACAGGCGCACCCCGCCGTCCACCTCCAGCAATACCGGCTCGGCATTGATCGCCAGCGAACGGCGCAGGTTGCGCTGGGCCGCGCGCCGGAAACTGCTGGACGAAAGCATGGTCTGCACGTGGCCGTTGCCAAGCAGGCCATGCGGCGTGAAATCCTTGCCAAGCGGCAGGGGTGGGGTCGCACCTGCCGTATCCATGAAAGCCGACGAACTCATGAGGATGCGTCCGTATCTCCGTTCAAAGCCCGCTCGATGCGCGCACGCGCCTGCTCGGCCATGCGCCGGCGGCCTTCGCTGCTGGGCGGCACCACCGGCAGAAAATGCACCTCGGCATCGCAGGCCGGCTCGCCCAGAATGCGCACGATATTGGCCGCGAAACTCTCGCCCGGACGAAACGCCACATCCAGCCAGCGCTGGCCATGCCGGGTGTAGCGCAAAGCCACCGGTTGCACCGGCACTTCGGCATCCAACGCTGCCTGAAAAATGCGCGCATGGAAAACCCGCAGTTCACCATTGTGACTTGTGCCGCCCTCGGGAAAAACCGCCACCGAACGCCCCTCGCGCATGCGTTCGACCATGACCTGCATCACCGCGCTCAGCGAATGGTTGGAGCCGCGCTTGTGGAAAATCGTGCCGCCGCACGCCGCCAGCCAGCCCACCACCGGCCAGCGCGCAATCTCCGCCTTGGCCACGAAACACGCCGCCCGCTGACTGTGCACCAGCTCGATGTCCAGCCAGGTCACGTGGTTGCATACGAACATGGCGGCATCCGGCAGGGGTTGTCCCACCTGTCGCGTACGAAAACCGAAAATGCGCATCAGCCCTTTCGACCACCAGCGCGTCAACCGATGCGCCAAAGGTTCGCGTCCGTCACGCGCCGCCGCCTCCCGTCTCGGGCCGACGATCAGCACGCACATGAGCAGACCCAGCACAAAATGCACGAACAGCAGCGGAATCCGGTACAGATAACGCACAGGCCGCCACCAGTCGCGATGGCGGGCACGAGGGGCATGGGAAGTGTTCATCAGCAGGCAAGGTTAAACGAGGGCGGGGCTGTTTCGCCAGCATGGCGACACGAAATGCGCGCGAACCCGCCTCAGGTCACCTTTTTGCGATGACCCGTCCGAATCCGGCGGCGTCTCGGCGGCTGCATGAAATGCGTCTGGTGGATCTTTTACCGACGTGGCGCACTGCATCTCCTGAAGGGATGGGTTGGGCGGCGCTTGCTTTGTACTCAAACTGGTTATATGATAAGCATTCCGTTTGTACTTTGAATCAGCTCGCGCGTTTTTCGCGCTGGAGCGTGACCCATCGCACAACGCCCTTTGCGGCTCGACGTTTTGTCAGGCATGACACGTTGCCGCATGTTCTCGGGCCCTCAACCTGATCCTTTGTTTCCAGGCACGACCCGCCGGTCACGGCGGGCCGCCTTGCGTGCGATGTCGCGTGCGGAAACGATGGTTCATCCCCTCTTTCGAATGGCCATGGCCCGCCGCGGGCGTGGCATTTCAACGGCATCGGATCGCTCCACCACCGATGCGTGGTGTTCACATCCGGTCACTTTCGAAGACCTCCTTGCTTCGTTTTCCATGCGTCCCGCAGGTATTCCAGCTTCATGAAATTCACTTTGCTTTCGTCCATCTTCGCCCTTGCCCTTTTCGCCTCCACGACCGTGCTGGCCGCCGCGCCGTCGTTGCCGGTGGGCATGGTCGCCGTCCCTCTCGCCGCCATCACCAACGACCGCGACACCAGCATCAGCAAGATCGAATTGATGCTGGACGACCAGGCCATCGTTCGCGGCATCTACATCGAAACCCGCACCAGCGCCCAGGCCGACCCGGCCCAGGCCAAGGGCCAGGTGTACTGGCTCGACAGCATCGAAAGCCGCAAAGGCGTGGTGCTGGGTCAGGGCAAAGGCGTGAAGGCGATTCTGCTGCGCGGCCGGATCGGAACCGGCAACGGCTCGCTGGTCATCAAGTACCTGACCAATGGCGTCTTCCGGCATTACGACGAATGCCAGGTCAATCTCCAACGGCTGGGGCCGGGGCAGTGGCGTCTGGTCAACGCCTACGACGGTCATCCGGTCAAACACATCCGGGTCAAGACCTGGGCCTTGGGCATTTCGACACTGGTCAACGTCTGCCCGGTCGACGCGGCTTGATGTTGATTATGGGAACCACGTGATGCCTGAGCAGCCAGGTGTCCACTAAACCGTAGGAACTATCCGGTCAGCTGCAGCGAACGGTTGGCATTCGCTTCGCAAAGCTGATCTGGGTAGGCGAAGTCACGCGAACCCATGTCTGGTAATAATACTTGCCGGTGTACTTGCCGCCGCGGACGAAGTAGATGCGGACACGCTTTGCGACGCCATGAACCACAATACGTCGGTATTTAAGATTGGCTATGGACATACCCAGGCAATTTGCAACTTGCCGTGCCATTTGATGGCTCATGGTGATAGCCAGGTTGTCGTGGTCGTGATAGTTTGCGGCAGAGTCAAGGAAAATGCGCTTGCCGGTGACGCCAATTTCGTTGACTGTCAAGGCAAAAGTGCCGCGTGCACCACCGTTTGGATTTCCGTTTGCAGCTTGGACTGCCTCTGCGGGGGAGGTCAAGCCGCTGAGCTTGCTCGGAGCGACCGCGCATGCCGCCAGAGCAAGCGTGATTGAAAGGAGTGGAAGAACTTTCATGCCCTTTGTTCGGTTTGAAACAAATGGCTTGCATGATCGCATATTACCGTTATGCGACGTTCGGCATCCATCTGAAACACACCACATTGCACCTGTAGTATTCGGCATTCGGTTGATGCTTGAAAAGCATGACTGACCATGACCACTTGAAGCTTTGGCTTATGGCAGGGTTGGAGTATCTGCCCGCACTGATGGCTTTGCAAATTGGTGCGTGGGAGGGTGTTGCCGATTTCCAGGATAGCGATGAATGGAATCAGAAAAAGATCATGTCGTCGTAGGGTTGCTCGCGGCAGGCTTGCATCCGTGAGCGCCAGTCGCCGACGTGCAGTTCGAGTTTGTGGCCGTCGGGGTCGAGGAAATAGACCGAGTCGCCTTCGCTGGCGTTTTCCTTCCAGCTTCGTGCCCCGCTGGCTCGCAGGTGGCGGACGGCTTCGGCGAATGCATCCTGCGTGATGGAGAAGGCGATGTGCGTGTATTCCGGCAACGGCGCGGTGCGGACGTGTGCGTCCAGGGTCAGGCATATCCAGGTGGTTTCGCCTGCGAGCAGATAGGCGCCATGATGCCAGCGGGCCAAGGGGCGACAGTCGAGCACGCCGGTGTAGAAGGCGAAGGCTCTGTCCAGGTCGCTCACCGACAAAGTGAGATGGTTGATGCCTTCGATCATGGGGTCTCCGCGTGCAAGGTGCTTGTCGGTTGGCTGGAAAGCTCGACCGCATCTCGCTGCATGGGTAATGCTCGAGCAAGATCGTGTCGGGCTTTCCAGCTTTCCTGCAACCTGTTTTTCCTCAGTGCTTCGCCTGTTCCTTCGCCACCGGTACGCCGGTGGTGTAGCGGTTCTTGACGAAGCGCGTGAACAGTTCGTGCACGCGGCGGTATTCGTCGTACCAGGAATCGGGGTGCTCGAAGGCGTGGCGTTCCATCGGGTAGAGCGACAGCCAGAAGTTCTTTTTGTGCAGTTCGATGAAGCGC
>DASSTF010000116.1:0-10463 GCA_035708045.1 Rhodanobacteraceae bacterium
GCGCCGGCACCTTGTGCACCGATATCGCATCGCGTTGCGGATAGATATCCAGCACCGCGAGCGGCACCAGGCTGATGCCGACGCCAGCGGCCGCCGCGGCCATGATGGCGTGATAGGACGCGAACTCCAGCACCCGCGCAGGCACCACGCGCAAGGATTGCAGCCATTGCTCGAAGCGTCGCCGGTAGGCGCAGCCGTTGCCGCGAAACACCAGCAGCGTGCTGCCGGCCATGCGTCTGGGATCGCGCATCGTCTCGCCCGCGGCGGTCACCAACACCAGTTCCTCGACATACCACGGCGTGCTGGCGAAACGCTCGCCATCCACTTCGTCGCCAACGATGGCGGCATCCAGCGCGCCGGTCTGCAGTAGCTGCAGCAACTCCCGCGACGGCGCCGTCTGCAACTCCACCGACACATCCGGATGACGCCGATGGAACTCGGCCAGGGGGCGCGGCAAACGGCTGGCCGCCACGCTTTCCATCGCTCCCAGGCGAAGACGCCCGCACACGCTGTCGCGACGCACCGCCGCGCGCGCCTCGTCAGCCAGATCCAGCAGGCGATCGGTGTAACCGACCAGCGCATCGCCTGCCGCGGTCAAACGCAAACGTCGCCCCTCGCGCTCGAACAGCGGCACTCCCAGCGAGGCTTCCAACTGACGTATGCGCGCGGTGATGCTCGATTGCGCACGATTCAGGCGCGCCGCCGCGTGACTCATGCCGCCGCTTTCCACGACGGCGCGGAAGGTTTCCAGTTCGCGTAATTCCATAATCGTATATTTCGATGATTAACGATCGAATTATTCGCTTTACCTGATGTATTGGCAAGCCTAGCATGCTTCCACCCCGCAACCCGGCACCCCCATGAACCGCGAATGGCGTACCTCCCTCATCGGCATGACCACCCTGGCGCTGGCACTCGGCATCGGCCGTTTCGTGCTGACGCCGCTGCTGCCGTTGATGCAGGCCGACAACCACCTGAGTCTGGTTGCCGGCGGCTGGCTGGCTTCCATCAACATGATCGGCTATCTGCTCGGTGCATTGCTGTGCGCGCTGTGGGCGTTGCCGCCACGCACCAGCCTGCGCGTCGGCGCCGTCGTGGTGACGCTGGCCACTCTCGGCATGGGCGTGGGCGCCCTGGATGCGTGGCTGGCATGGCGTTTTTTGGCCGGTGTGGCCTCGGCCGCGCTGGTGGTGCACGGCATCGCCTGGAGCATGGCCCGACTGCGCGCCGCCGGGCGACCGGTGCTGGAGCACGTGATGTTCAGCGGCACCGGCGTCGGCATCGTGGGCAGTGGATTGCTGGTGGCGGGGCTGCGCCCTCTGGGTGCGACCTCGGCCAGTCTCTGGGTTGGATTCGGCCTCATGACGGCGGTGCTTTTCATCGGAATGTGGCGGCATCTGGGCGAACATGGCGATGCCGCCTCCACGAACACCACACCATCCTGCGCCATGCTGCCGTCCGGACCGGCATGGACGCTGGTGCTGATGTACGGCCTGCTGGGTTTCGCCTACATGATTCCCGCCGCGTTCCTGCCGTTGATCGCCGAGCGACAGTTGCACCTGCCGGCACTGCGCGAATGGTTCTGGCCGCTGTACGGCACGGCCATGACCGTAGCCACGCTGGCGCTGCGCTGGTTGCCGGCACGCGTGGACAACCGCAGCGTGCTGGCCGCCTGCAGTGTTTCGATGATCACCGGCATGGTCTTGTGCATCGTCGGTCACAACGTGGTCGTGCTGGTGCTGGCCACGCTGCTGGTCGGCAGCGCCACCATGCCGGTGGTGATGTACACCATGCGCGAGGCGCGCCTGCTCGCACCACACAACCCCGTGCGCCTGATTGCCGCGCTCACCACCACCTTCGGCATCGGCCAGGCCGCCGGCCCCGTGACCGCGGCCTGGCTGGCCGAACGCACGGGCGATTTCACCGTGCCGTTGCTGGCCGGCATCGGTACCGCTGCGCTGGCCATGGGATGCATGCTGGTGCGCCACCCTCGTCGGCATGCCCGTCTGGCGCGGTTGTCACCGTAGAGTGAAAAGACCTACACGATCCGGCTTTCCGTCGGTGTCGTCCATCGTGAGACGCAAACCGGCTACAACATGCCATCCGGTCGTCTTCGTCTTCCCTCATGCCCCTGCGCAGCCTGTTCGTCGACTTCAACAGCTATTTCGCCTCGGTGGAACAGCACGAGACGCCGGCCCTGCGCGGGCGACCGGTGGCGGTGGTGCCGGTCGATGCCGAGACCACCTGCTGCATCGCCGCCAGCTACGAGGCCAAGGCTTTCGGCGTGAGAACCGGCACCCTGGTGCGCGAGGCCAGGCGCCTGTGCCCGGACATCGTGATCCGCCTGGCGCGACCCGAGCTTTATGTGCGCTGGCACCATCGCCTGATGCAGGCCATCGACCGTGCCATCCCGCTCGGGCACGTGGGTTCGATCGACGAAGTGGCCTGCGAACTGGTGGGTCGCCAGTGCCGCCGCGATGTGGCTGAACAGGTGGCGCGACAGGTCAAGGCGGAAATCGCCGCCGCCGCGCCGGGCGGTGCAATCCGCTGCTCGATCGGCATCGCGCCCAATGCCTGGCTGGCCAAGACCGCGTCGGACATGCAAAAGCCCGACGGCCTGACCGTGATCGAGCCGGCTGACCTGCCGCACGTGCTGCACCGGCTGGAATTGCGCGACCTGTGCGGCATCGGCCCGTCGATGCATCGGCGTCTCGAAGCCCATGGCATCCACACCGTGGCGCAGCTCACCGCCGCGTCGAAACATCTGCTGCGGCATGCCTGGGGCAGCATCGAAGGCGAGCGCATGTGGGGTCTGCTACGCGGCCAGTGGCTGCCGCAAGCCGAAACCACACGCGGTTCCATCGGCCACTCGCACGTGCTCGGTCCCGAGCTGCGCAACGCCGTGGCGGCGCGCTCGGTGCTGGTCAAGCTTCTGGCGAAGGCAGCGATGCGCCTGCGCCGCGAGCAGATGCTGGCCGGCGCGCTGGCGGTACGCATCCGCTACCTCGGCCACGACGAACGCTGGAAGGACAATATCGCCTTCGATCCCACCGACGACAGCCGCGAACTGCTGCACCTGCTCTCGAACATGCTGGATGGCAGGCGCAACCGCGGTCGCGAATTGCCGGGCCCGCCGCGCGCCGTGCCGCTGTCGGTCAGCGTGACGCTGCACCGTCTGGTCGAGCGCGCGCAAAGCAGTGGTTCGCTGTTCGCACCGGACGGTGGAGCACGCCAACTCGATACGGTGATCGACCGCATCAACGCCAAATACGGCCACAACAAGGTCTACTTCGGCAGCATGCAGACCGCCCTCGAACACGAGGCCGCGCCCATGCGCATTCCCTTCAGCCACATTCCCGACCTCGCCCATGAGAGCGATGCCGAGCACAACGCCCTGTGGCTGCAGTCGCTGAATCGCGCCAAGGTGCTGGCCGAAAACGCGCACCGGCGACAGCGGACTCTCCGAAGTTGATCGCGATACAGCCTGTTGTCAGTGCGACATACCGGTGGCACCTGCCGAAGGCTTGGCGCTGACCGGCGTCTTGTAGACCACCGACAGCACGCAAGCGTAATCGGCCAACGGCATCAAACCGACGCTGGCACGGCGTGTATCGATGTGCGTAGGATCGACCATCGGCTCTGCGGCAAACGTACCGGGACGATCATGATCCGGCGCGAACTGCGTGCCATAACGCTGTGGCTTGCCTTGCGCCCGCAGCACGCGGTCGGTCAACAGGGCGAAGTCCTGGCCGGACACCATGCCCTTTTTCTGCAGTGCCGCCAGCTTTGGCAACACGCTGGCCTGGAACGCCGGGTCACTGTCGGCGTGCTGCACCAGCAGGAAAGCCGCCTCCACGCCATCATTGCCGACCATGGCCGGCGTCGGGAACCCGTGGGCGGCAATGATGGGCTTGAGTTCCTTCAGGTTGGCAGCGTCGACCGCCAGCATGCGTGGTATCACGGGATTGTGGGGATCCTGCACTCCCGCTTTCGCCCATGCCTGGCGCACACCCTGATCTACCTTGACCATCGCCAGCAGTTGCTTGCGCAAAGCCGGATCGGTGGGCTTGGCCACCGCTGGCGGTTTGTGTTCTTGTGCATGTGCTTTGTGCCAGGTCATGGCGGCAGGACAACGCGCGGCGATGGCCTGGTCGGGGCCGGTATCCGCCAATGCCGACTGTGGCATCCCCACGGCCAGCGGAAACAGGATGACAAACGTGCCAACCAGCAAGCAAGGTTTCATGCGGCCCCAGGCAATCGATATGTAAAAAAACACTATAGCAGGCCAGTCTTGCCACGAACGAACGTGCACGAGCGCAGCGCCTGCAAGCCCGGTAACATCACGGCAACCAGGAGCCACTGCCATGACCGACTCGGAAACTCCGCCATCGCCCGCCGCCGACGCGGAACAGTTGCCGCGGCACACCACGCCCACTTGGGAAGTGGAGATGCTGATTTCCGGCGCCGCCGTGTTCGCCATGCTGCAGTTGCCGGGCTGGCTGGGAGACCACATCCTGTCGCTGTTGCCGCGCTTTGCCCAAGGCGCCTGGGTCATCCTGACTCTGATATACGCCTACCTCACCAGTGCCGCCGTCATCCTGGCCATCACGTTCGCGTTACATCTGCTGCTGCGCGCGCAGTGGATTGCGCTGGTGGGCATGCGCTCGGTGTTCCCCGACGGGGTGCGCTGGGAGAAAATTCGCACAGGCCGCATCCTGCACGATTTCCTTCGGCAACACGACAACGGCGCGGCCATCGCCATCGAGCGCGCCGACAATCGCGCCACCGTGATATTCGCCTGCGGCGTCATGATGTCCATGACGTTGCTGTGGCTGGGCCTGGCCGCCTGCCTGGCCTTTGTCGCCACGGTCGTCTTCAATCATGCCACGCACCTGCACATCGACCCGCTTTATCTGCTTGCTGGCCTGGTCACGCTGATCTTTCTGCCGCTGGTACTTGGCATGGGGCTGGATTTCTGGCTCGGCTGTCGCCCGCGCCCGAATACCTGGTTTCGACGCCTGATCGCCGGCCTGTTCGCGATCTACCGACGTCTTGGCATGTTGCCCAGCCATTCCGTCTCGCGCATTCTGGAAAGCCGCATCGGCACGCGCCGTTTTCAGTGGGTTTCCATCGGCGTGATTCTGCCGGTGACCATGGGCGTGTTCATGAGCATGTACGCTTGGCATGGCGACATGCATATCGGCAACTACGACTGGTTTCCGCAATTTGCCGAGCCCCATGCCGGCGTCGTTGCCGCCGCGCACTACGACGACCAACGCGATGCCGAGCGCGATCCTGCCGAGCCTTACATCCAAAGCGAGGTCGTTACCGGGCCTTATCTACAGTTGACCGTTCCGTATTTTCCAAAACAGGATGCGCCGCCTTTGCGCAAGACATGCCGTACGGCAACCGCCGCACGCACGGCCGATACGCGCGCCAATGCCTTGCTCGGCTGCCTGACGGCGCTGCATGCCGTGTCGCTCGATGGCAAAAGTTTGACATCGTTGCATTACGACGTTGCCAGCGACCCGCGCACCGAGCGCCCGGCATTGCAGGCCATGATCGACGTGCGCAGCCTGGCCCTCGGCAGGCATGAGTTGCGCGTGGCCCGCCCGCCGTTGCCGCCCGACCTGTTCGGCAAGCGCGACAAGACCAAGGCCTGGATCATCCCGTTCTGGCGCTGACGGCTGCGTACAATAGGGTGAGTCCTTCCCCGTCGTTCGCCATGCCTCTCCAGCGCAAGATCATCCACGTCGACATGGACGCGTTCTACGCATCGGTGGAGCAGCGCGACGATCCGGCCTTGCGCGGCAAGCCCGTGGTGGTGGCCTGGCGCGGCGCGCGCTCGGTGGTGTGCGCGGCCAGTTACGAGGCGCGCAAATTCGGCGTGCATTCGGCGATGCCGGCGGTGCGCGCCGAGCGGTTGTGTCCCGATGCCGTCTTCGTGCCGCCGGATTTCGTGCGCTACAAGGCCGTGTCGCGGCAGATCCATGCCGTGTTCGCCGAACACACCGAGCTGATCGAACCGCTGTCGCTGGACGAGGCCTATCTGGACGTGACCGAAGCCGCGCACGGCCATTCGGCGACGGCCATCGCCAAGGCCATTCGCGCGCGCATCCGCGAAACCACCCAGCTGACCGCCTCGGCGGGCGTCGCGCCGAACAAGTTTCTGGCCAAGATCGCCTCGGACTGGAACAAGCCCGACGGGCTTTGCGTGATCCGTCCGCATCAGGTCGAAGCCTTTCTCACGCCTTTGGAAGTCAAGCGCATTCCCGGCGTGGGCAAGGTGATGCAAGGCAAGCTGGCTACGCTCGGCATCCACACCGTCGGCGACTTGCGCACCCACTCGCGCGAGGCGCTGGAGCAACGTTTCGGACGCTGGGGCGCGCGCCTGTACCAGCTGGCTCGCGGCATCGACGAGCGTAGCGTGGAGCCACATCGCGAAACCCTGCAGGTGTCATCGGAGGACACATTCGAGAACGACCTGACGCTCGACGAGCTGGAGCCGCACATCCGCCGCCTGGCCGAAAAGACCTGGGCTCACCACAAGCGTGAGGCCGGGCGGGTGGCGCTCACGGTGACGCTGAAACTCAAGACCGCCGATTTCCACACCCTGACGCGCAGCCTGACCCTGACCGCCAGCCCCGCCGACGCCACCGAACTGGCCGACATCGCCTGCACTTTGCGCCAGCGCGTCGCGCGTCCGGAAACCACCCGCTACCGCCTGGTCGGCGTGGGTTTGTCCGGTTTCGTGGATGCCGAGGAGTATGTGGCGCAGGCGGAGCTTTTCCCGTTTCAGCTGCTTTGATCCACATACCATTGCCCTGCCTCTACCTCCCACCATTCGTGGTGAGGTATCGAACCATGAACGGCGCGGGAAACCTCGGGACTACCCTTCGATACGCGAAGCGTACCCTGCGCTGAGCTTGCCGAAGCATGAGGGCGAGCGGGTTTTGTTCAAATACTCGTGGAATTGATCGCGCGCAGGCGCGCTCCTACGAAAAGCGGGGTGACGTCCGCAAATGTCGGTTGATTCGAAAACAAATGCCCCGCCCACCGAAATGGTGGACGGGGCATCGGATGCGAAACATCTTTCCTCGTCAAGCCGCGACGGAGGTCGGAATGTCCGTTTTCAGCGCATGCCAGGCCGGCGGTTCGGGCCAGTCCGGATCGGCGTCGCCGTTGAGCGCGGCCTGGAGGTCGCGGCGATCCAGATGCGGCGCGAACTGCTCCACCAGATCCAGCACATAGCTGCGCAGCACGCGGTCGCGACGCAGCACCAGCCAGGTCGTGCAATTGGGCAGCAGATGGCTGGCGTCGAGCACCACGAGGTCGCGGCTGTCTTCGGAGCGCATGGCCATTTCGGCGAGGATGCCGACGCCGAGGCCGGCGCGCACATAGGTCTTGATGAGGTCGGCGTCACTGGAGGTGCAGGCGAAACGCGGGTGCAGGCCGGCGTTGAGGAAGGCCTGGCGCAGCGAGGACTCGGGCCGCAGCGAGGAGTCGTAGCTGACCAGCGGCTGCCCGGCCAGATCGCCCAGGCGCAGGCGCCGGTTGAGCCCCGCCAGCGGATGCTTGCGCGGCACCACCACGGTGCGCCGCCAGTGGTACAGCGGCACGGCCAGCCCACCCAGCGGCACGCGACCGCTGCTGCTGATGATGGCCAGATCCGCCTGTCCCCCGGCAAACAGGCTCTGCACCTGGGCATCGCCGTGCGGACGCAGATGCAGGCTGACCAGCGGATGCCGCTGCCGGAACGTGGCAATGGCCGCGGGCAGCACGAAGCGCGCCTGGGTGTGGGTGGTCAGAAGAGTGAGTTCACCGTGCACGTCGCCGCGCAGGTTGGCGGCAAGCGAACGGATGGAGCGCGACTGTTCGAGAATGGCGCGGGCGCGGGTGACGACCTGCTGTCCGGCGGGCGTGATCGAGCTGAGGCTCTTGCCCTTGCGCGCAAAAAGTTGGAAACCAAGCTCGCCTTCCAGTTGCTTGAGCTGCTTGCTGACGCCAGGTTGCGTGGCGTGGATGCGTTCGGCGGCGAGAGTGATGTTGAGGCCGGAATCGGCGATGGCAACGATGTAGCGTAATTGTGTCAGAGTCATGATGTCCGTTCCCCGGGTGGTTGTTGGCTGTGGTGGCTCGCGCGTGCGGAAATGGGCCAGCAATAATTGGACATAAGCGTGAATACGTTGGTGGTAATGCGTTTCATGGGTTTTCTCCTCGTCGAAAACCGGCGACATGCCGGTTATGCAACCCGAACATAACAGCATTCACGATCATGGTCTAGCATTTTCTTTGGCCATCTAGCCGTCCAAACACTTGCACGGATGGAAATCCGCAAACACCCATGCCGCAAGGGCATATGGGAAAAGCCACGCATCATTTCCCGTGCGCAAGGCAAACACCTAAGGTGGCGATGTGTCGCCGCATTCAGGCGGCATTCCCTTTCGTCGCCGGTCCGATGCCCATGTCGCTGTATCCGCTGTTTGCCAATTTGAACGGGCGCACCGTGCTGGTGGTGGGCGGCGGCGCCGTGGCGGCGCGCAAGGTGGCGGGCCTGCTCGAGGCCGGCGCGCGCGTGAACGTGGCAGCGCCGATGCTGACGGCTTCGCTGCTGCGGCTTGTGCAACAGCGGCGTATTCGCCACATCGACGGGGATTTCCGTGCTTCGTGGCTGGACGACGCCTGGCTGGTCATCGCCGCGACCGGCGATGCTTCCGTCAATGCACAAGTCGCGCGCCACGCCGAGGCCCGGCGCATTTTGGTCAACGTGGTCGACGACGCCGAACTGTCGCAATTCCATGTCCCCGCCCGTCTGACGCGCGGCCCGCTGACGTTGGCCATTTCATCCGGCGGTGCGGCGCCGGCCTTGTCCCGGCGTCTGCGCGCCGAGCTGGAAGCCGCACTCGACGGCTCGCTGGGAGCCCTCGCCGAACTCACCGCGCGGCATCGCGCCCGCATCCGCCGCGCCTTTCCCGATGTCGACGCGCGACGCCGCTTCTACGACGACCTGGTCGACGGCCCGGTAGGCAGGGCGCTGCGCCAGGCGCGCCCGGCACAGGCCGAACGCCTCCTGCTTGACCGGCTTGCCGCACCGGAAACTCCGGCGGCGGGCAGCGTGGCGCTGGTCGGCGCGGGCCCTGGCGATCCGGATCTTCTGACCATCAAGGCTCTGCGCGCCCTGCAACGCGCAGACGTCATCGTGCACGACCGGCTGGTCGGCCCAGCCATTCTGGATCGGGCCCGTCGCGATGCCGTGCGCGTGGACGTCGGCAAGCGCACGGGCGGCGATCACGAAGCCACGCAGCAGCGCATCCACCAATTGCTGCTGGAGCACGCCCGGGCCGGACGCCGCGTGGTCAGGCTCAAGGGCGGCGATCCGCTGGTGTTCGGCCGCGGCGGCGAGGAGTTGGAATTTCTGCACGCGCACGGCATCGCCTACGAGGTCGTGCCCGGCATCACCGCCGCCATCGCCTGCGCCGCGCATGCCGGCGTGCCGTTGACGCATCGCGGCCTCGCCTCGTCCCTTCTCGTCACCACGACCCATCGCACCGACGCGCTGGACGCCGATGCCTGGCGCGCACTGGCCCGCAAGCGACAGACGCTGGCCATCTACATGGTCGTGTCGCAGCTGGACGAATTGCCACGCCAGCTCATCGCTCACGGCCGGGCGCCGGGTACGCCTTTCGCCCTGGTGGAAAACGGCGCCCATGACGATCAGCGTCTGCTCACCGGTCGGCTGGAACAATTGACCGCACTGGCGCGGCAACACCGCATTCGCGCACCGGCCCTGCTGATCGTGGGCGAAGTGGCCGCGCTGGCGCCCCGGCTGGCCTGGTATGGCCGATGTATCCATGGCGGTGAGGCACTGGCTTCCGCCGCCTGATCCACCTGTCGCTTTCATCACTTCACACATCAAACCGCATAAAGAGGTTTTCGACATGAGCCTGCAACTCGGACAAACCGCCCCCGCCTTCACCCTGGATTCGACCCAGGGCAAAATCTCCTTTCACGACTACGCTCCCGGCAAGTGGAAGGTGCTGTTTTCGCACCCGAAGGATTTCACCCCCATCTGCACCACGGAGTTTGCGCAGTTCGCCCGTCGCAACAAGGAATTCGAGCGGCGCAACGCGCAGCTGATCGGCCTGTCCGTTGATTCGGTCGACGATCACCACGGCTGGGCCAGGGACATCGCCAAGGTCGCGGGCACGGAAGTGCCGTTCCCGATCCTGGCCGATCCGGATCTCGCGGTGGCCAAGCAGTACGGCATGTTCCATCCCGAGGCCGACGCCCTGGTCACCGTGCGCTCGGTGTTCCTGATCGACCCGGACAACAAGGTGCGCATCATCCTCACCTATCCGCCGTCGATCGGCCGCAACGTGGACGAGATCCTGCGTGCGCTGGACGCGCTGCAGCAATCGGACAAGCAGGGCGTGTCGATTCCGGTCGACTGGCAACCCGGCGAC
>DASSTF010000117.1:0-10251 GCA_035708045.1 Rhodanobacteraceae bacterium
CGTAAATAACCGTTCGCACTGAGCGTAGCGCCGAAGGCGCGAAGTCGAAGTGCCATACAACGCGGAATTCCGGTGTTTCGACTTCGCTTCGCTACGCTCAACACGAACGGTTTTCGTTATTTACGGACAAGTTCTAAGTCCCGAATGCGTTGAAACCTCAGGCCGGGTCGCTTGCGGCGTGCACGCTTGCGCGCACGCAGTTGCGTCCCGCTTCCTTGGCGACATACAGCGCCTTGTCGGCCCGGGCGATCAGGATATCCAGGCTGTCGCCCGACGTGGGCGACAGGCTGGCCACGCCGATGCTGACGGTGATCCGCACCGAGCCGACGGGCGTGACCACTTCCGTGGCCGCGATGTCCTGACGCAGGCGTTCGGCCAGGGCCATGGCCGATTCCAGCGAGGTTTCGGGCAGGCAGATGGCGAACTCCTCGCCGCCGTAGCGCCCGATGATGTCGTTCGTGCGAAGCTGTTTGCGGCAATGCTTGACCATCGTGGCCAGCACGGTGTCTCCCGCGGCATGCCCGTGGGTGTCGTTGACCTGCTTGAAATGATCCACGTCCACCAGCAGTGCGGACAGCGGATGCGCGTAGCGTCGGCAACGCTGCAGCTCGATGTCGGCCTGCTTCACGAACCAGCCGCGGTTGCTGACGCCGGTGAGGCTGTCGGTGTGCGCCAGCGTCGCCAACTGCCGGATCAGCCCGGCCTTGTCCAGCACCACGCGGACCTGCCGCGCCAGCACGTTGGCCAGCTCCATTTCGACTTCGCTGAATACCGTGTCGTCACGCCCGATCAGGAGGATGTGGTATTGGCCGCTGGCCGCATTGAGGGGCAGGGCCATGTACCGGCGGATTCTCGTGGCGCTGCGCATGCGCGGATCGATGTCGTCCAGGGATCTGGGTTGTCCCTGCCGGCAGAGCTCGGCCATCCGTCCGGGGTGTTGCTTGATCCAGGTCTGCAGCTGCACCAGATCGGCTTCGGCAAAGCCACGCATCGTGACCAGCTCCATGGCGTCGATGCTGCCGGCGTAGAAGGCCGAATACTGGTGCGGGATGAGCCCGGGGAGACGCTGCACCAGTTCGGTGGCGATGGCGTACTCGTCGCTCAGCTGTGAAGTGGCGTGCACCAGTTCATGCAGCAACTCGGCCCAGCGGCGGCGCTGCTGTTCGCTGGCCAGATCGCGGCGCCGGTGAATCCAGGTGGCAAAGACGCGCAGGCCCAGGGCCACCAGCAGCAGGCCGGAGGCCACGTAGAGCAGCCACGCCCATGGGCTGAGCCAGGGCGGCGGCTGCACGTGAAAATCCAGCGAAGCCAGGTTGGCCGTGGGCAGGCCGTTGCTGTCGACGCCTTTCACGAGCAACGTGTACTGGCCCGGATCGAGGTTGGTGTAGGTGACGGAGTGGTGGTCGTGCAGGCTGTGCCAGGTGGTGTCGAAACCTTCCAGGCGGTAACGAAAACTGTTGTTGCCGGGCGAGCTGTAGTCGAACACGGCCAGGTTGAAGGTGAGGGTGTTTTGCCAGTACTTGATCGTGAGCGGCCCGTTCGGCGGCGCCAGGTGAACCTGCTTCGTGTCATGCCCGCTCAGGATGTAGCCGGTGATGCCCACCCGCGCCTTGGGCATGTCGAGCTTCAGGCGTGCCGGGTACACCATGGTCACGCCGTGAATGCCGCCGAAGTAGAGCGTGCCGTCATGCCGGAAGGATGCCAGTTGATTGAATTCCTCGTTGGACAGGCCGTCGGATTGCCCGTAGCTGCGCATCTGTCCGTTGGCTGGATCGATGCGCACCAGGCCGCGGCTGGTGCTCGCCCAGATCTTTCCGGAGGCGTCGCGCAGCAAGGCGTAGATGGTGGCGCTGGGCAGACCGTCGATGATGTCGTAGACACGCTCGGTCCCGGTTGTCGGCTGGTACCGGATCAGGCCGTCGGCGGTGCCCACCCAAAGATTGCCGTCCGGCGTGGCAAGGCACGACAGGATGTCGCTGTTCGCGAGTGCTTCCACGTGTCCCGACTTGATCGGCGGCGTCGTGAAACGCGGGTGCACGCCGTCGAAACGGCGCAGGCCGTGCTGGGTGCCGAGCCACAGCGTTCCGTCGCTGGTTTGGCACATGGTGGTGACGGAGGTGGGGAGGCCATGGACGCCATGGCTTGACTGAAAACGCTGCAGCACGCGGCCGCTTGCCGGATCCAGACGCAACAGTGCGGTCGCGGTGGCCACCCACAGGCGTCCCTGGCGGTCGCCGAGAATCTGGCTGATGTGCGATGCGTCCTTGCCGTCGCCCGATGCGGCCAGTGACATTTTGTGGAAAGGCGTGCCCGTTCCGTCGTTGCGATACAGCCCCGCGTCGGTGCCGACCCACAATCGGCCATCGTGGCTTCCGTGCAGGACGTACACCGGCACCGAATCGCCGAAAACGCGCCGGCTGACGTCATGCGCATGCTTGCCGAAACGCGTCAGGCCGGATCGGGTTCCCACCCATGTGTTGCCGGCATCGTCGCGGTAAATGGCCCAGACGATGTCGTCGAGCAGGCTGTGCGGGTCGTCCTTGCTGTGGCGGATGGCTCCGAACGCGCTCGAGCGCGGGTTGTAGATGTCGAAACCGCCGCCGTACGTGCCGATCCAGACCAGACCGGTGGCGTCGGTGAACAGGGTCTGCACAGTGTTGTTGGACAGACCGTCCGGATGGGCCGCGTCGTGGCGGAAGTGATCGAAAGTCCAGCCGCGCCGCGTCGGATCGAGGCGATCCAGACCGTTGCCGAAGGTCCCCACCCAGATGGCGCCGTTGTGATCCTCGACCAGGGCGCGCACGCGGTTGCCGGCGAGGCTGCCGGGGTCGGCGTCGTCATGGTGAAGCCAGGCTTCGATGTGACGGTGGCGATCGAACGACAGCACGAACAAGCCGTCGGTGGTGCCGATCCACAAGCGGCCATCGCGGCTTTCGATCAGGCAGTTCACCACGCTGTTGCCGAGTGCTTTCACCGCAGCCGGATCGCTGCCCTTGCCTGGCTGGAAACGCCGCAAGGCGTCGCCTGTCTGGTCGAGGTACAGCAGGCCCGCGTGCGTACCCGCCCACAGGCGGCCGCGGCTGTCCTGCATGAGGGCGTAGCTTTGCCTGTTCTTGGCATGCGCATCGCCCACGCCGTAGTGGCGGAAGCCGCCATGGGAGAGCAGCCGGTCGACGCCCTCGTCGCCGGCCACCCACAACCGGCCCTGGTGATCCAGCAGCAAGGCATAAAGCTGCTCGCTGGCAAGACTGTTCGGGTCGTCGGGATTGTGGATGAAATGCTGAAAACCGCTGTGATCGGGCTTCAGGCGATTCAGGCCGCCATGGCCGGTGGCGACCCAGACCGAACGGTCAACGCCCACGACGATGGCGCGGACGTCGTCCTGCGAAAGCGACGCGGCATCGCCCGGAATGTGGTGGTAATAGATGAAGCTGTAACCGTCGTAGCGTTGCAGCCCCGACTGCGTGCCCAGCCACAGCAACCCGTTCGGACCTTGCGCGACCGCGCTCCCCGAGCTTTGCGCCAGGCCCTGGACGATGCCGAGATGCTTGACGTGCAGGCTGTCGGCCCGGGCCGCGACCGGGAAAAGCAGGCACAGGGCCGGCAGGCACAAGGACAGCACAACGACTGCCCAGCGGATGGCGTGCCGCGGCTGATGCAAAACCCCCTGTTTCACGGTCAGTCCCGACCGCGTGATCTGGCATGTGGCATTGCTTTCCCCCTAGGAGCAAAACCATGAATGATGTTCTACCGGCCTGTCGAATCCTGTGCATTCGACATCCGGCATGAATCCTCTCGATGACGAATGCCTGCTCCCGCCATCTCGATGCAGGCCATTTTAGGACAATCGGGCGTGGGCGGCGCTTTGTCTGTGCCATAGGTCACGTTAAACATTCCAGGCGGCCTGTGCATCTCAGCAGGTGTGCGCGTCCTGCGCTTGCCGCATGATGTGCCGTCCCCCGATTTGTGCCTCCCCCAAGGATTCCGAATGCGCCTCTGTTTGATTGTTTTCCTGGCATCACTGCTGTTGCCGGCCTGCGCGCTGGCCACCGTCCATATCGACGGCCACATCGAGCCCGGCGAATGGAAGGGCGCGCGCCATGTCACCGATTTTGTGCAGACTCAACCCATGACCGGCAAGCCGGCCACGTGGCGTACCGAGGCCTGGATTCTGGCCACGCCCGAGGGGCTGGCCGTGGCCTTCCGCAACACTCAGCCGCCCGGCGTGCCGCGCACGATGCAGCAGGTGCAGCGCGATTTCGACGACCAGGTGGATCGGAACAACGTGGAGATCGATTTCAATGGCGACGGCCATGTCGGCTACAACTTCACCATCAGCTCCACCGGCGGCATCTACGATGCGGTGATAACCCAGCAGACCCGGTTCGACGACGACTGGGACGGGCTGTGGCAGCACGCGGCAAGCCAGGATGCCGAGGGCTGGACATCGGAATTCCTGATTCCGTGGTCGATCGCGCCCATGCACAAGGTGACGGGCGGCAAGCGCAGCATCGGCATCTATCTCGACCGCGTGGTCGGTTCTACCGGCGAACGCGATGCCTGGCCGGATGCCAGTTTCCAGCGCCCGCGCTTCCTGTCCGACTTCAAGCGCATCGAGGTGCCGGCCTACAGCCAGTCGCAGTTTGCGATCACGCCCTATGTGTCCGGTCTTTACGACAACGTGCGCAAGCGCAGCCACATGCGCGAAGGCATGGACATTTTCTGGAAGCCGAACGGCCAGTTCCAGTTGACGGCGACCTTGAATCCCGATTTCGGCCAGGTCGAAAGCGACGATCTGGTGGTCAATTTCAGCGCCACCGAATCCTATTTCAGCGACAAGCGGCCGTTCTTCACCGAAAACCAGGGCATCTTCAATTTCAGCCTGCTGGACGACAACAGCGCGCTCGTCTACACGCGCCGCGTGGGCGGCCCGTCCGACGATGGCCAGGGCGTCAGCGACATCAATGCCGCCGTCAAGCTCAACGGCAGCGTCGGCACCACCGACTACGGCGTGCTCGCCGCCGACGAGCGCGGGGCGGACGGCCGCACCTTCGCCGCCGCGCGCATCACGCACGATTTCGGCAAGCAGAGTCTCGGCGTGCTGGCGACCCGTGTCGAGCGCCCCTTTCTCGACCGCACCGCCAACGTGCTCGGCATCGACCATCATTGGCAGCCGACGGACAACCTGACCCTGTGGACCAACCTGGTCGGCAGCGACATCGTCCAGCAAGGCCAAAGTACGCGAGGATCAGGAGCGACCTTCATTGCCGACTACACCATGGACGACGGCTGGCGCCAGCAATGGATCGCCATGCATTTCGACGACCGGCTCCAGATCAACGACTTCGGTTACCTGGAGCGCAACAACTTCGACTACGTGCACTGGGAAGTGCGCAAGCGCATCACCGACCTGCCGACCGATTCCCGTTACAGCTCGCACGACTGGCAATTCCGCATCGACGCGGTGGACAACGACGACGAGCACCTGCACCTGCGTCGCCAGTTGCGCATCGGGCGCAGCAGCCAACTGCGCAACGGCGGCAGCGAAAACATCCTGCTCAACGTCAACAGCGCGGGCTGGGACGACCTGCTCACACGCGGCCATGGCGCACTGTTCCTGCCGCCATCCATGCAGCTGAGTTACGAGTACGAAACCCCGCGGCACGGCCATTGGTCGTTCGACAGCGAGGCCGACGTCATGACCGACGGCCTGTCCGGCAACCGCGAACCCGGCTGGGCCTTGAGCTTCGTGCCCACCTACTTCATCAGCGACGCCCTGCGCGTGCACGCGGGGCTGTCCTACCAGCACATGCCGGACTGGCTGGTGTGGCAGCACGACAACCTCATCGGTCGTTTCGAGCAGCACCAGATCGAGCTGGATGCCGGCTTCGACTGGACCATCGACGCCCGCCAGGAACTGCGCCTGAAACTGCAGGCCATCGGCCTGGACGCCCGCCTGCGCGGCGCCTACCTGGTCGCCGACAACGGTCGCGCCGTGCCCAGCAACCAGCCGGTGGACGATTTCAGCGTGCGCAACCTCGGCGTCCAGTTGCGTTATCGCTACCAACTCGCGCCGCTGTCGTGGCTGTACGTGGTCTACGGTCGCGGCGGCTACGTCGAGGAACCCATGGCGCGCAACAGCACCGATCTCCTGAGCCGCGCCCTCGGTCTGCGTCAGGACGAGCAGTTGCTGGTGAAGTTCAGCTATCGCTTCGGTCTGTAGCCGCCTTGAAAAGTGGCGGGCCGGGATGCGTCAATCCCCGGCCCGCCGTTGGGCGCTCGTGTCAGATGTATCCGAACGCCGGTGGAAAGGCGACCACGACCAGGGTGGCCCATCCGGCGTAGACGTACAGATAATCCGTCTGCCAGCGTTCGAGGCTGGCGAACGATCCGCGCCCGCGCAGAAAGCGCACGTAGACCACGGCGGACCAGAGCAGGTTGACCAGCAGGATCACGTTCTCGCCGAGGGCGGCCACCCGGTTCGGCGTGAAGCCGAATTCCGAAATGCGCGCGGCAATGGCCCACAACGCGACCGCGTCCGCCAGCAGGGCGCTGATCACCAGCACCACCTGCAACACGTCGAAAAGGCCGGGAGGCGACGACGGATCGCGGGCGGAAATCGCATACAGCAGCAGCCCGAGCACGACCACCAGCACCAGGTCGAAGGCGATCAACACGTTGCGCGCGATGTCGATGCCGTGCCCGGTGCCGACCAGTGCCGCCAGAAACGCTATCAGCAATGCGGCGAACAGCGGCGTGAACAGGCGCGTCAGTACCGGCGCCATGTTCTCGATCACGTTCTGCTTGGCTTCCACCAGCCATGAGGCGACCAGAACCGCGCCCGCCGCGCCGCAGGGGATCAGCCACGACAGGAAGGGTTCGACGTCGATGCCGATGGCCTGGAAGATCAGCGCCGTCAGTGCCGTGAGAACGCCGCCGCCAAGCGCGATCAGCACATAGTAGATGACCAGCTCGCCCGTGAACCGGATGAAGTCCATGCGCCCCGCGACCTGCCGCCAGCGGCCGCCGGCGTAGGCCACGCCGACGATCAGCCAGAGCGCGATCGGCAAGTGCAGAACCGTGAGCGTTTCGGTATCGGCCAGCCCTCCGGTTTTGCCGGGCGGCGCAAACGGCCAGACATTGACGATGACGGCTGCCGCGACTAAGGCCGCCGCCAGTCCGCCCAGCGTGCGCACGTCGAGTCGCCGCTTCCAGACGAAATAGCCGGTCAGGAAGGGCAGGACGAACAGGCTCAGGTTGCGGGCGTAGAAGCCGGCGCCCGCGTCGTCGAAAGGCATGCCGAAAAAGACCGGCGCCTTGATGGCCACGGCCGCCGCCACGGCAAGGCCGAACGCGACGATGGCATCCATTCGGATCCGCACCGACGATTCCGCGACATCGCCGGAAACGACGACGAGCTGTTTCCACAGCCGTTCCGCATGCTCGTGCGCGAATTCGCGCGACAGCGCATCCAGGTCGCCCATGCGCTTCACCGCCACCAGAAACGCTTCGTCATCGGCGAGGCCCGCCTCCGCCAACGCCGCGATCTGCTCGCGAAGATGATCTTCCAGTTCCGCGATATCGACCGCGTGGATGGCCTGCCGGCGGCGCAGATAGCCGCGCCATTGGTCGATCTGCTGCTCGACGATGCTCGTGGGTTCCGACAGCGGCATGGCTCAGGTTCCTTGCGGCAGCATGATCCCCGGCGCCGGAGCGTCGGGCAGGGCGAGCGATTTCCAGATGCCGCGCAACGTCGCGTCGACCGCCTGCCACTGGCGACGCTCCTGGACGAGCTGGTCGCGACCGGCGGGAGTGATCCGGTAATACTTGCGCCGGCGACCGCTGTCGGCCACGCGCCACGTCGCCTTGACGTGGCCCTGCCGTTCGAGCCGGTGCAGCACGGGATAGAGCATCCCGTCCGTCCACGTCATGCGCCCCGAAGACAACTCGCGGACGCGTTTCAGGATGGCATAACCGTAACTGTCGCCATCGGCCAGAATCGCCAGCACGATCGGCGTGGAGGAAGCGGCAATCAGATCCTTGTTGATGTCCATGGCTCGATTCCGGTCAGCTTCCCAGATGAGTGAAGATGCCAACCGCAAGCTCCGCCCATACGTAAAGGAATCCCACCGCGAACACGGCGCCGAGAGCCAGCCAATACTTGCGCGGCACCTTCCTTGCCGCCAGCACGAACAAGCTGCCCGTGCCGAACACGAGGACGCCCATGACGACGAAGTCCGTGAGGTCCCAGTTCACCTCTGCGGTGAACTGCATCGCCAGCAAGGGAACCAGCAACACGAGACAGGTCCCCAACGCGATCCACGCGAACACGATGTTGCGCATGACGACATTGCCGATAGTGGTATTCATGGTGCTTTGCCTCCGCTCGCCACACACGGCGATAGCTTACCTTGTGCTGTTATACATTGCAGTACAAGGTATGTAAAGTATCTGCATCGTAGCCGGTTTGCCTCCTCCCGTTCATCCTGAGCCTGTCGAAGAACTCGGTGCGCACGATTCTACGAACGGAGCCGGAGAGATGGCGCCAACTCCCGCCCCTCCGTTCGTCCTGAGCGTAGGCCGCAGGCCGAAGTCGAAGGACATGCCCCGATCTTGCGAGCAGCACTTCGACTCCGCCCGCTGCGCAGGCTACGCTCAGTGCGAACGGTTGTACGGAAGGGTGTCAGAGAGGAATGCCGCTATTTATCACCCGTTCGTCCTGAGCGTAGGCTGCAGGCCGAAGTCGAAGGACATGCCTCGATCTTGCGAGCAGCGCTTCGACTCCGCCCGCTACGCGGACTACGCTCAGCGCGAACGGTTGGGGAATAGGCTGGGGCGAAGAAAAGCCACTACCCACAGCTCTCCATTCCAAGCGTCTCGCAGTATCCTGCCCGACACTTCATCCAGGCACCGAACCACCATGAGAATCCTCATCTTCGGCAACTCCGGCTCCGGCAAGAGCACCCTGGCCAGACAACTGTCGCAGGAGCATGGGCTGGTCCACCTCGACCTCGACGCCATCGTCTGGGAACCGAACAAGATCGCAGTCCAACGCTCCCCGGAAGCCATTGCCGCAGCCCTCGAAGCATTCCTCGCCGAACACGACCACTGGATCATCGAAGGCTGCTACGGCGAACTCGTCGAAGCCGCATCCAGCCAATGCACAGAGCTGATCTTCCTCAACCCAGGCCTGGAAACCTGCCTGGAGCACAACCGCCAGCGCCCGTGGGAACCCCACAAATACGCATCAAAAGAAGCCCAGGACGCCATGCTCCAGAACTTGCAGGCATGGGTGGCGGACTACTACGAGCGAAACGATCAGTGGTCGTATCACGCCCACCGCCGGATTTTCGATGCCTTCGTGGGCTGCAAGAGCGAGCGACTTGGAATGATTGAATCTGATCCCAAAGCCTCCTTGGGGTGCTAATTTTTCACTGATCCCTTTTCCACCCCTTTTCGTGCCTGTAAGTAGTTGAACCCGTTATTCGCGTACAGGTGCTCTCACAGCACAGCATCCTGCCCACAGGTGCAACAACGTAGAGCCTGCTGTGGATACAAATCATAGACCCGTGCAAGCGGTTGCATCCGATCACACACAGCGAGATACTCGGATTGAACCTGTGCTGCATGGCGCAGCAATAGAGTAAAGGGGCGTAGCACCACATATCTATCATCGAACCATCGCGTCCTGGGGCACGAAGCGGATAACTCATCTGCACGCACAATGACAAAGGAACATGTTATGCGATTCCGAGAGACGATAAATTACAAGGTGTTGGCAAGCTTGTTGGTCATGGTGGCATACCTGTTGACAGGTGCTACTTATGCCCAGCAAAGCAATACAGTCACCAAAGTCACCCTGATTATGACTGATGCTCAGGGCAACGTACTGATGACGACGGATGTTCATGGCAACGTGCTGGCACGCTACACCTACCGGCCATATGGCATGCAGCAGAGCGGCCCGACCAACAAGGGTCCGGGCTACACGGGCCACGTGAACGATCCGGATACGGGGCTGGTGTATATGCAGCAGCGATACTACGATCCCGATGGCCGCTTTATCAGTCCGGATCCGATCAGACCCACACCTGGCAACATCTACAACTTCAATCGCTACGCTTATGCCAATAACAACCCCATCGTAAATATCGACCCGGATGGGCGGCAGGAAGTACCAGAAGACTTTGAAGAAGAACGTAGAATCGAAGACGAGCTGCATCCGAAGCTCGGTCGAAACTGGGCCGATCC
>DASSTF010000118.1:0-18329 GCA_035708045.1 Rhodanobacteraceae bacterium
CGACCAGTACGAGGTCGGCATCAGCCCGCCCAGTTTCGACAAGCAGTTCGTGCGCGATTATCTGGAAACGCTGGACTGGAACAAGCGCGCGCCCGGCCCGAAGCTGCCGCGCGAAGTCATCGACGGCTCGGCCGCCCGCTATGCGGAGGCACTGGACAAGCTGGCCGGCATCCGCATTTAGCTTTCAAAAACCCGCTAGGATGCAGACACTGATCACGGGTCGCGCCGCCGCACCGGCCGACCCGATCCGCGTACAGGCGCCCTATCGTGTCGACCAAGGGAAAAATCACTTCGCTGGATATCGCCCATCGCGCCGGCGTGTCGCAATCGACGGTGTCGCGCGCCTTGCGCGGCAGCACGCTGGTCAGCGAGGAAACCCGGCAGCGCGTGCGCCAGGCGGCGCGGGAACTCCATTACAAGGTCGACAAGAACGCATCGAACCTGCGCACCCAGCACTCGGGCACGCTGGCGCTGCTGCTGTTCGAGGATCCGACCGCCGACGAGTCGCACATCAACCCGTTCTTCCTGGCCATGCTGGGTTCGATCACCCGCGCCTGCGCCCAGCGCGGTTACGATTTGCTGGTGTCCTTTCAGCAGTTGTCCGACGACTGGCATTCGGACTACGCCGACACCCGCAAGGCCGACGGCATCATCCTGCTCGGCTATGGCGATTATGTGGCCTGGCGCGACAAGCTCGATACGCTGATCGAACAGGGCACCCACTTCGTGCGCTGGGGCGCGGTGCTGGACGGCCAGCCGGGCCTGTCGATCGGCTGCGACAATTTTCAGGGCGGTTTCGACGTCACCCGCCACCTGCTTGCGCAAGGCTGCCGGCGCATCGCCTTTCTGGGCGAAGCCACGGAGCATTATCCGGAGTTCCTGGATCGCTACCACGGACACTGCGAAGCCCTGCGCGACGCCGACCTGCAGGCCGACCGAAACTTGCTTGAAGCCGCCGAAAGCACTCGTCAATCCGGCTACGACGCCATGCAGGCATTGCTGTCGCGCAAGGCACCGCTCGACGCCGTGTTCGCCGCCAGCGATTTGATTGCCGTGGGCGCGATGCACGCGCTGGCCGACCACGGCCTTGCCGTGCCGAAAGACGTCGCCGTGGCCGGCTTCGACGACATTCCGCTGGCCAGCTTCGTGCACCCGCCCCTGACCACGGCCCACCAGGACACCAGCGGCGCCGGCGCCATGCTGGTGGACCGTCTGCTGGCCCAGGTGGCCGGCGAAACCACCGAAAACATCAAGCTGCCGGCGAAGCTGATGATCCGCGCTTCCAGCCTGCGCCGATGATCCTGCTGACACACACCCAAGAATGCACATAATCGAATGGCACTTACTCAAGCATGCAGTCGCTCTCAAACCGTTCGCGCCGAGCCCTTCGGCAAATTCGGGACAGGCCAAGGCCCGCGTAGCGGGCAAAGTCGAAGCGCATCCGGCAAGTCACCGGCAAGTCCTTCGACTTCGGCCTGCGGCCTACGCTCAGGACGAACGGCGGAGCGCCATTCGCACATGACCCTTTTCCACCTGCGCCATGCGCTCGCCGGATGGGCGTTCATCTGTTTCGCGGCCCCGGCCATCGCAGCCAGTCCTTCAACGCCGCCCACGGCACATGTCGAAGCCGGCATCGTGTCCGGCATCCACGACGCCGCAACGGGGCTGAACGAGTTCAAGGGCATGCCCTATGCCGCGCCGCCGGTCGGCCAGCGGCGCTGGAAACCGCCCCGGCCGGTCGCGGCGTGGCAGGGCGTGCGCAAGGCGGATCGTTTCGGGCCGCGCTGCATGCAGCGTCCGCTGTTCGGCGACATGGTGTTCCGCTCCGACGGCATGAGCGAGGATTGCCTCTACCTCAATGTCTGGACACCCGCCGCGCATGCGGGCAAGAAGCTGCCGGTGCTGGTGTATTTCTACGGCGGCGGTTTCGTGGCCGGCGACGGATCGGAACCCCGCTACGACGGCGCCAGCCTGGCCCGGCGCGGCATCGTCACGGTCACGGTGAATTACCGCCTGGGCGTGTTCGGTTTTCTCGCCCTGCCGGCACTGGCGAAGGAGTCGCCCCATCACGCCACCGGCAATTACGGATTGCTCGACCAGGTGGCCGCGCTGCGCTGGGTCAGGCGCAACATCGCGGCTTTCGGCGGCGATCCGCAGCGGATCACCATCGGCGGCGAATCGGCGGGCTCGATGTCGGTGTCGGCCTTGATGGCCTCGCCGCTGTCGAAAAACCTGATGCAGGGCGCCATCGGTGAAAGCGGTTCGATGCTCGGCAACCTCACGCCGCGTCCGCGCGCCCTGGCCGAAAAACAGGGCGGGGCGTTCCGCCGTCGCGTCGGCGCGCATACGCTGGCCGAACTGCGCGCCCTGCCGGCCACCACCCTGCTGGCTGCCGCAGGCGACAAGGGCGTGGCGCGCTTCATGCCCGACATCGACGGCTATTTCCTGCCGCGCGCGCCGGAAGCCATCTACCGGGCCGGCCAGCAGGCGCACGTTCCGCTGCTGGTCGGCTCGAATTCGCACGAAGGCTATTACACCTATCTGCTGAATCACGCCACGCCGACACCGGCCCATTACCGCGCCGCGGTGAAGCAACTGTTCGGCGCGCACGCGGACGAGGCGTTGACGCTTTATCCTGGTCGCGACGAAGCCGAAGTGAAGGCTTCCGGCACCGCGCTTTCCGGCGACCGTTTCATCGCCTTCGCCACCTGGCGCTGGATGCAATGGCAGCGCCAGACCGGCAAGGCCGCGGTGTATTACTACTATTTCACCCAGCCGCGCCCGGTCGCACGCGACGGCAGCGCCGGTCCCGGCACCGGCGCCGTGCACAGCGGCGAAATCGAATACGCACTGGGCAATCTTGCCGGCAATCACGTGTATGCGTGGACGCCTGCCGACCGCAAGGTGTCGGCCATCATGCAGGGCTACTTCGCCCATTTCATCAAGACCGGCAATCCCAATGGAACGGGTCTGCCGTCCTGGCCCGTGGCCACGCCGAACCGCCACGGCCTGCCGCGCCAGGTGATCGGTGCCGACACGCACACCCGCATGGATCGCAATGCCGCCCGCTACCGCTTCATCCAACGCATGGATGCCGGCAAGCATCTGTGATGTTAACCTCATGCTGAAGCAAACCTTGTGGCCTACCGCGTCCGCGAGGTCATGGCTACACTCGTCGCATCGTCTGTCGATGCAAGACAGACACGGTGGACACGACCCATGCCAACTTCACTCGACATCGCCGAACTGGCCGGCGTCTCGCAATCCACGGTGTCGCGCGCCCTGCGCGACGACCCGATGGTGAGCAAGAAGACCCGCGAGCGCATCCGCAAGATCGCCCACCAGGTCGGCTACACGGTCGACAAGAACGCCTCCAACCTGCGTTCCAAGCAATCGCACACGCTGGCGCTGCTGTTTTTCGAGGATCCGACCTCGGACGAATCCAACATCAACCCGTTTTTCCTGTCGATGCAAAGCTGGATCACGCGCGTGTGTTCCGAACGCGGCTACGACCTGCTGGTGTCGTTTCAGCAGATGTCGCACGACTGGCACGCCGAGTACACCGACAGCCGCAAGGCCGACGGCCTGATCCTGCTCGGTTACGGCGACTTCCTGACCTACCGCGGCAAGCTCGATGCGCTGTCGCAGTCAGGCACGCGCTTCGTGCGCTGGGGCACGTCCCTGCAGGATCATCCCGGCATTTCGATCAGCAGCGACAACCTGCAGGGCGGGCGCATGGTCACCGAGCATCTCATCGCCCAGGGTCGCCGCCGCATCGCCTTTCTCGGCGTGCCTGAGCATTCGCCGGAAGTGCTGGAACGCTATCGCGGCTACGAAGCCGCCCTGCGCGCCGCCGGCATCGACATCGACCCGGCCTTGCGCATCGACGCCATCACCAGCGAACAATCCGGGCATGACGCCATGCTCAGCCTGATCGAGAGCGGCCAGGCATTCGATGCCGTATTCGGCGTCAGCGACCTGATCGCCATCGGCGCCATGCGCGCCCTGGGCAAACACGGCCTGCGCATTCCCGAGGATGTCGCCGTGGCCGGTTTCGACGACATTCCCATGGCCAGCAACGTCACCCCGCCCCTGACCACGGTGACGCAGGACACCCGCCGCGCGGGCAGGCTGCTGGTGGAAGCCCTCATCAACCAGATCGAAGGCAACCCCGCGCAGAGCACGCGCCTTGCCACACGCCTGACCGTGCGTGGTTCAAGCATGCTGGCCAGCGACTGAAAAAGCCTCGGGCTTTCAGGGCAAGCGCACCACGACCAGACCTTGCGGCGGCACCTCGATGCTGAGCTTGCCGTCGTGCACCGCCACGTCCTCGACCGGCGCCATGCGCGCCGCGCGTCGCAACTTGCGGATCTGCCGCTTGCTCGGATAGGCCGGTCGGCCCATGGCGTCGAACGTCGGGATGACATTGCCGTGGTGCTCGTCCAGCCGCCACACTTCGGCGTGATCGACGCCTGCAAGATGGGAGATGTCGATGTCGAAGCGCCGCGTGGCGCCCTGCGGCGGTTTGTCGATGTAGGTGGTTTTATAGCTCGCCGGATCGGCATAATTCCACAACGCCAGCACCAGGCTGCCGTCATCGCGACGCGTGACCAGCACCGGACCGTTGCCGGCCGGCAGGCGCGTCCTGCCCAGCTTGTGCAGCATGGCGAAGGCATTGAACACCGGCTTCGGAATGCCGCGCTCGGCGATCAGCCCGTAGCCCCCGTAGAACGGTGACGCGACGACGCCCTGTTCTTCGAACACGTCGGAAAACGTCCAGTAGCTCATCATGTCGACGTTGCCAGCGCAGTCATGCACGATGCGCGCCAGCCACGGCCCCATGTAGACCGAATCGAGCATGTTGGGCACGGTGTAGATCGTGGCGTTGAACTCGGTGAGGAAGAACGGCATGTGCGGATACGGCGATGCCGCGATCTGCTTGTGCACGTCCTTCACCGCCGTGCACGGATTGCCGTAGGCGTGCGTGCTGACGAAATCCACCGGCACATGCCCGGCATGCGTGTGCTTGAGAAACTCGGGCACCCAGGCCGCCGCCGCGGTCGCCGGGCCGCCCACCCTCAGCAACGGACTGACCGACTTCAGCGCCCGCGCCGTATGGTCGTACAGCTTGAAATAGGTGGCCTGTGCCGGCGTGCCGTTCCAGAACGCGATGTTCGGCTCGTTCCAGACTTCGAAATACCAGCTCGACACTTCGTGGATGCCGTAACGATCGATCAGGTGCCTTGCGAACGTCTTGATCAGGCCGTCCCACAAGGCGTAGCTCTTGGGCGGCGAAGCGCGGAAATGGTAGAAAAACGGCTTCGCCGCATCCGGCTTGCTGTCCAGGTCCGGCGGCATGAAGCTCAGCTCGACGAAAGGCTTGACGCCTCGCGCCAGCAGACCGTCATAGATCTGGTCGACATAGGAAAAGTTGTAGACCGGCTTGCCGTGCTTGTCGAGATGGAACACGCCCACTTCGCCATCGAGGATGCCGTGCGCGCGCACATAGGTGAAGCCGGTCGCACGCTTGACCATGCCGAGGTCGCGTCGATAGTCGGCGCGCAGGGCCAGCAGCGCATGCCCGGAGCCGAACATCTTTTCCCAGAAATGCGGGAAAGGCGTGCCCTGCGCCTGCGCGTCCACCTGCACCCTGACCGGCTTCACGGCCGTCGTGGCTGCATGCGCATGCCATGCAGCCAACGACAATGCCAGCACGCCCGAAACGATCCACCGATGACGAAATCTGCGCATCACGAACGTCTCCCCGATCTGCCCGGCACCCGGATCAGAACTTCAACCCGAAGCCCAGATAGTACGTCCGCCCGAAGTACTGGATGGTGCTGGTCTGGGTCGGATTGCCGAAATAGGTCCGCGTCGGCTGATCGGTCAGGTTGAGCACCTGGAACATGGCGCTGAGGTGCTTGTTGAAGTGGTAGGCGGCCTGGTAATCGACCACGGTTTCCGAAGCGAAGTACACGGTCTGGAAATCGAACGCGACCTGGGCGGCGGACACGAAGGGCGAGCGGTAATTGGCCGCAAGGCGGGTCGAGAACTTGTCGTGATCGAAGAACACCGCTGCGCTGGCCACGTTCTTCGACAGGCCGGGCAGGCCCTGCTCCTGCGGGAAACCGCCCAGATCCGATTTCACCTTGGTGCCGCTTTCGGTATAGGCGTAATTCAAGGCCACACCCAGCCCCGACCAGATGCCGGGCAGGAAATGCGTCTTCATGAACTGCAGCTCGATGCCGCGCACGTAGCCGCCTTCGGTGTTGTTGTAGGCGGTCTGGAACGAACCGTTCAGATACGGCTTGCCGGTGATCGGATCGATCGGCACCGTGTAGCCGGCTTTGGCGAAATCGTAGTTCTCGTTGGTGATCGACTGCACGAACGAATCGATGTGCTTGTAGAAGACATCGGCCACGAAGGCGCCGCTGGCATTCGGGAAGTAGTGCGCGAAGACCAGGTCGTACTGCGTCGCGTACATGGGATCGAGCAGCGGATTGGTGCCGCTGGCCAGGTTGAAACGGCCATTGCTGATGTACGAGGCGGTACCGGACTTGAGCAGGTTGATCGGCGGGCGCGACATCACCTTGGCCGCCGCGAAGCGCAACTGGTCGTTGTCGTTCAACTGCAGGTTGAGGTTCAGCGACGGCAGGATGTCGGTGTAGGTCTGGCCGGGATTGACGCGGATGTAGTCGGTGCTGACCACGCCGCGCCCATCGGTGATCGGCTCGCCCTTGCCGCCGCCCACCTGCTGCAGGCCGGGACTATATTGCGAGGTGTGCACGATGCGCACGCCGATGTTGCCGGTCAGGGGGCGATTGAACAGCATGGTGTCGAGATCGGCCTGGACGAAGGCGTCCCTGACCTTGACGTCGACCCGACCGCTCTGGGTTTCGGTCCAGTTCTGCGACCAGTCCTTCTGCGGATCGGGCGTGATGCCGTGCGCGGCCAGAATCGCGTCGCCATCAAGCGCGAGAAAACACGGGAAGTTGCCGAACTCGCCACCTTTCCAGCAGGTCTTGACCGCGGTCGCCGCATCCAGCGCCAGCGGCGGCTGGCCCGGATTGCTGAGCCAGTACTGGCCCCAGGTCGTGCCATACATCCACACGGCACGATCGGCCGCATAGGTGTGATTGCTGAGGTAGACACCGCCTTCGATGGCATTGAACGGGGAGTCGACGCCCAGGAAGTATTTGACCGTGGTGCGGAATGTCTTCATGCGGTCGTGGTAGGTGGTCGGATAGACGCCGTAGCTGGACAGCGCCACGCGACCCAGGTCGGTATACATGCCCGGGTTGGCGACGGAAAAATCGCCCACGTCCAGACCATGCAGACGGAACGACACCGCTTGGTCGGCAATGCGCGGATTGCCCGAAGCCAGGTCGTCGTAGGCATCCGCCGTCACGTCCGAACCGACCGTATGGCTGGTCGCGCGCGAAGCCGAGAAGTCCGTGGTCACCACCCACGGACCGTCCATCCACTTGGCATTCAGGCCGCCGGAAAACACGCTCGACTGTCTGGACTGGTTGTTGTCGGTGGTCTGCACCGAAAACGCCTGCAGGCCCGGAATGCCGAAATAGCCGCCCGGAATGCCGCTCACGTCGCCGCCGATCAGGGCGCCGCTGGAAGACACCACCGGGTTGGTGATGACTGCCACGCCGTTGGTGAACAACTGGGCGCGCATGCCGCGCTGGAACGAACCGTCATGAAACTTCGAATAGAACCCCGTGCCGGTCAGGGTGAAATGCTGGTTCGGCTGCCAGACCACGGTGCCCATGTAACCGCGGCGGCGTTCCGAGCCGCCATCCTGATTGATCTGGATGCCCGTATTGACGTAGACCTGCTTGCCGCCCAGGGTCAACGGCGTGTTGGAATACGATTCGTTGACGAACTGCTCGGCCACATGCGGCTGATACATGTCGGCAAAACCGAGGCCGACGCCGATCGTGTCGTCGAAAAACTTGCCCTGGTAGGCTGCGCTGATGCGGAATGCGCGCGCGCTGTCGCCATGGACATGGTTGGCGCGCGAGTTGTAACTGCCGCGAACATTCACATCCAGCTCGTGCTGCTTGGAATTTTCCAGCGGATTGGCGGTGCGCATCGCGATCGTGCCGCCGATGCCACCTTCGATGATGTCGGCCTGTGACGATTTGTAGACCGAGACCTGATGAATCAGCTCGGACGGATAATCGTCGAATTCGATGTAATTGCTGCCGCTGGTCGACGGCTGCACGCGGCCATTCAAGGTCGTCTGGATGAAATTGCCGCTCAGGCCGCGCATGTTGATCTGCGATGCCTGCCCGCCAATGCGCTGCGCGGAAACGCCCGGCAACCGGGTCAGGGCATCGGCGATCGATTGATCCGGCAAGCCGCCAATATCGGCCGCGGTCACCACATTTTCGATTTTGTCCGAATAACGCTGATATTCCAGCGACGTCATCACGCTGCGGGTAAAACCGGTAACGGTCATGCCCTTGAGGGTTTGTACCAGTTTGTCGTTTTTACTGGTTTTGTTTTTCTTTTTGTTCTTGTCAGTGGATTGATCGTCAGCCGATGCGGATTGATCGTTTGCCTGGGGCGTCGACGCGGAAACCTGGCTGGCCGTCGGTTTCGTCGACCCTGCCCCGTTGTCCATGGCCTGCACTTCGAAGCACGAGCCCATACCCACTGCAACCAAGGCCAGAACAAGCATGTTGCGCTTGAAATTCATGATTCCCCACCCTCCCGTAAAAAACGTCAATGAGTCTTATGTCGTCACTCCCTGCCGTCGGCACGACCGTGCATCACGCCATGGAGCCCATGATCCGATAGTAGACAGGGGTTTTCGTGACAAACAACGCCCACATACGTATGCGATGGATGAATACGTATGTGAAAAATGCGGCAACACGTGGCAAACACGTTTTTGCAAACCACATTTCCGTCGTGCGAATCAGCAGCCGCACACCGCATGGCAACGTGTCCGAATGAATACGTTTGCGGTCGCCCATTTCGGTTTTCGAACACCGTAGTCTGGGATCGACACGAACCATTCATTGAACGATGCACGCGTGGCCAACCCGCCATGCGTACGCGATCGGAGGACACATGAAAGACACGCCATGGTGGCAAGGCGCGATCATCTACCAGATCTACCCACGCAGTTTTCAGGACAGCAACGGCGACGGCACCGGCGACCTGCCCGGCATCACCGAACGTCTGGATTACGTCGCCGGCCTCGGCGTGGACGCCATCTGGATCTCGCCGTTCTTCACGTCGCCCATGGCCGATTTCGGTTACGACATTGCCGACTTCCGTGACGTCGATCCAGTGTTCGGCACGCTGCAGGATTTCGACAGGCTGTTGCACAAGGCCCACGGCCTGGGCCTGAAGGTGATGATCGACCAGGTGCCCAGCCATACCTCCAACGCACATCCATGGTTCGAGCAAAGCCGCCAGGATCGCACCAACCCCAAGGCCGACTGGTATGTCTGGGCCGATCCGCGCGCCGACGGCACGCCGCCGAACAACTGGCTGTCCATTTTCGGCGGCTCGGCGTGGGAATGGGAGCCGCGCCGCGGGCAGTACTACCTGCACAACTTCCTGGCCGCGCAGCCTGACCTCAATTTTCACCATCCCGAGGTGCCCGACGCGGTGCTGGACAATCTCCGGTTCTGGCTCGAGCGTGGCGTCGACGGGTTTCGCCTGGACTCGATCAACTTCTGCTTTCACGACCGGCTGCTGCGCGACAACCCGCCGAAGCCGGCCCACGAACGCATCGGGCGCGGCTTCTCGGTGGACAGCCCGTACGCCTATCAGCGCCACGATTTCAACAACACGCAACCGGAGAACCTGGCCTTCCTGGAACGGCTGCGCCAGCTGCTGGACCGCTACCCGCATGCCACCCTGCTCGGCGAAATCTCCTCCGAAAACTCATTGGCCACCATGGGCGAATACACCTGCGACGAACGCCTGCACATGAGTTACAGCTTCGAGCTTTTGACCGACACCTGCTCGGCTCGGTACATACGCTCCACGGTGGAAAACCTGCAGCGCGAGATGCCGCACGGCTGGCCGTGCTGGGCCATTTCCAACCACGATTGCGAACGCGTCCGCACGCGCTGGGCCCCGGCCGACGCCCCCGAGCACGCGGCCAGCCTGTTTACCGCCCTGGACTGTTCGCTGCGTGGATCAGCTTGCGTCTATCAGGGCGAGGAACTCGGGCTGCCGGAAGCCGACATCCCTTTCGAATCGCTGCGCGACCCGTACGGCATCACCTTCTGGCCCAATGCCAAGGGCCGCGATGGTTGCCGCACTCCAATGCCATGGCTTGACGCTCCGAACGGCGGATTCACTTCCGGCATCCCCTGGTTGCCGCTCGACAGCCGCCACCTCGCCTTGAACGTGGCCGATCAGGAAAACCGTCCGGATTCGGCGTTGAACGCGTTCCGCCAGTTCATGCATTGGCGCAGGCGCCAGCCGGCCATGCAACACGGCGACATCCGTTTTCTCGACACACCGGAGCCGCTGCTGGCATTCGTGCGCACGCAGGGCGACACCGCCATCCTGGCCCTGTTCAATCTCGGCGCCGCGGACATCAGCCTGCCCGTTCCGGTCGACGGTCACAGGTTGCAGATTCATCACGACCACGGTCTGAAGAGTGGTCACATCGCCGATCAGCAGGTACACCTGCCCGGATACGGCGTGTTGTTCGCCAGCCTGGAAGCACCGCCGACCGAATGCGGGAAAGACCCAATCGGTACCGCCGCCATCGACGCCTGATCGCGCCACTTCACTTCCACGAGGTTCGCCATGCCCGCCCGTCCGACCCGTCGACTGCTCGCCCTGTTCCTGATGGTTTTGTTTGCAGGATTCGGCCTTGCCGCATGCGCCGTTCCCGCGCATGCGGACGGCATCAAACCCTTGCCGGAAGTGCCCGCCGGCAAGCTGCTGCGTCTGAAACGGTTTCCTTCACAATACGTGGCGCCGCACAACATCGATGTGTGGCTGCCTCCCGGTTACCCGAAACAGGCGCCGTATGCCGTGCTTTACATGTTCGACGGCCAGAACCTGTTCGGCCAGCGCACGCAGGGGCTCAAGAGCTGGCGCGCCGCGGCCACCGCCGCCAAGCTCATCGCCTCGGGCAAGACGCGCCCGTTCATCATCGTCGGCATCTGGCACGCAGGGACGCTGCGCATGAGCGAGTATTTCCCGCAAAAGCCCTGGCAAGCCATGACCGCGGCCCAGCGCCGCGGGCAACTCGAACGTCGCCTGGGTACCTTCCAGATCCTGCCGGTGGCCGCCTATTCCGACGCCTTCCTGAAATTCGTCACACAGGAACTGAAGCCCGCCATCGACAAGCGCTTCGCCGTCGCCACCGGACCGGCGTCCACCTTCGTGATGGGCTCAAGCATGGGCGGCCTGATCGCCTGGTACGCGATGTCCGAATACCCGAAGGTATTCAGCGGCGCGGCCTGCCTGTCCACGCACTGGCCCGGCGCCTACCTGTCGTTGAATGCAAGCTCGCACGATCCCGCGCCCGATGCCTTCATCGATTACATCCGCAAACATTTTCCGTCACCGGCACAGCACAGGATCTATTTCGACCACGGCACAGAAACCCTGGATGCCTATTACGACCCGATCCAGCAACGCGTCGATGCCTTGCTGCAATCGAAGGGCTGGACAGGCAGCCACTTCGAAAGCCGGGTATTTCCGGGCGCGAGCCACAACGAAACCTCCTGGGCCGCACGCCTGGCCATTCCAATGACTTTCCTGCTTGCGCCTTCCCGCGATCGAACCGACAACGGTCGTTGATCCCGGGGCGATTACGCAAACGGTTGCATCCGACCGTCCACGGCGGGATACTCGGATTGAATCTGTGTTGCATGACACAGCAGCAGGGGCACGAGGGCGTAACACATAGCATCCATCATCGAACCATCGCGTCCTGGGGTACGAAGCGGATAACTCATCCGCATGCACAATGACAAAGGAACATGTTATGCGACTCCGAAAGACGGTAAGTTATAAGACACTGGCAAGCTTGTTGGTCATGGTGGCTTACCTGATGACGGGTGCCGCCTATGCCCAACAAAGCAACACGAAAACTACCGTTACCTACTTTCTGACCGATGCACAAGGTAACGTGCTGGCGACCACGGACGCGCAAGGAAACATCACGGCGCGTTACACCTACCGGCCATACGGTACCCAGCAAAGCGGCCCGACAAATGCCGGCCCAGGCTACACAGGCCATGTGAACGACCCGAACACGGGGCTGGTGTACATGCAGCAACGCTACTACGATCCGGATATCGGGCGCTTCATCAGCCCGGACCCGATTGGGCCTGCGGCAGGGAATGTGTTCAACTTCAATCGGTACGCGTACGCCAATAACAACCCCATAAAATTTACTGATCCGGATGGACGATGCCCCGATACCGACTTTGGTTGCGGTTCGTTATTTAAAGCGCATGTAGAATGGCGGCTGTCTCATCCAAATGCACCGCCCGATGGATTAGAGAAGGTTGCTTTTGGAGGTGTCGGAGTGATGGCAGCTCCCACGGTGGGTTCTGCTGCTGTCACTCTCTTGCGCACTCCATTGACTTATCTCGCATTCTCTTTAGGCACCAAGGATTTGGATGTTGTCGAAGCAATGAAAGCAGCTGCGGCACGACAAAGAGCGGCTGAGATAGTCGAGGCTGCAAAAGAAGCCACCAAAACCATTGAGAAACGCATTGAGGAGCTCTTGAAGGAAGCCGAAAAGAAGAAGCTGCCACCACCGCCACCGCCAAAGTTGCCGGAACCTCCTCCACCGAAGCCGTCAACTGTCATACCGGTTGTGCATCCTGAGGCCCATTCGAATAATGGAGAAGTTATTCTCCGTGACCAGTTTTAGTTATGACAGATAATCACTTGCAACGTGCGCCGCTGGTTGATGCCTTGAGAAAGGGTGAATTTTCACCTTACGTTGATGAACTTCGTGAACGCGCATTACAAGGGGATAGCCCAGCATTGATCGCGCTCGGCAGCATATACTTTCGGGGTGGTGATGGTATACGTAAGAATTATAGTGCTGCAGCTTATTGGTTTGGAAAAGTAAAGCTCGAATACGATGTAACCGGGTTTGTTGCAAGTCATCTAGCAACTATTTATTATAAAGGTCTAGGTGTTGCAGAAGATCACCAAAAGGCGGCCAGATATTTACGTAGTGCCGCTTTACATGGGCATGGCAACAGTATGGTTATGCTTGCCATTCTCCAAAAAAAAGGTGACGGCACGTTGAAAAAGCCACGATCTGCGAAGACGATATTCCGATCCAGCGCATGTGACTCGAATTTAAATATCGGAATGCGCTTATTAGCGCTTTTATGGTTATGTTCTTGACAGGGACAAAATAACGGTGCCAATTTCACTTCCTGATACCTCAAAAGCACAAGGTCCGCATCGCTGCGACCTTGTCGTTTACGCGCAGTAATGGTGTCAGGCTTAATAAATTCTGTGAAACCATGATTTCATCGCCTGCGGGCAGGCTCCTACGGGGATTTTCGGCGGTATTCTCCGGGGGTCACGCCGAAGCGGTGCAGGAACAACTCGCCGAAGTGCGAGGGTGTGGCGAAGCCGAGATCTTCGGCGATGGCGGCGATGCTGCGGTCGGTATCGAGCAGGCGGCGGCTGGCCAGGTGCAGGCGGTGCGTGCGCACGTAGTCGCTCCAGCTCATGCCGACCTGTTGCTTGAAACGACGGCTGAAGTAGGCCGGCGACAACGCGCACAGCGCCGCCGCCTGTTCCGCGCCGGGTGCCTGCGCCGGGTTCTGGCGCAGGCAGTCGATGGCTGGGCGCAGACGTTGCAGGCCATGTTCGTCGGATGGCAAGGGTTTGCCCTGGATCGCCGGCGCGCGAACCACGGCGCGCAACAGCAGGCCGACCATGGGCAAGGCCAGCGGATCGTCGGCTTCCAGTTCGAGCAGCCAGTCGGCGAGTGATGTCACATGGCGGTGCAGATGCCGATCGGGCTGGGCACACAGGGGCTTACGCAGGCATTCAAGTTCCGGAACGTTGAGCAGCGACGCGCCGACGGCGCCTTCGATTTGCACCAGCACCCAGTCGCGCGCGCCGGCTTCAAGCATGAAATCGTGCTGATGCATCGAGGGGATGAAGCTGATGCTGTGCGGAGCCAGCGCATAGCGGCAACCATCGACGTCGAAATGCCCGGCCACCTGGCCGAACAGCACCAGTTCCAGCGCATCATGGAAATGCACGAACGGCTCGGTGCGCGTGGCTACGCGATCATGCTGGATGTATTCGACGTGTACCGGCGCATCCGGCTGCAGTTCCACCGGCTCGCAAATCGGACGATCGAAATGGGGTAGCGTCATGATGACTGCCCGCGTTGTCTCAATCGCCCAATTGTATACGGCTCACCCTCTCCTCTCGTGTAGGAGCCTGCCTGCAGGCGATGGCGCGCGCGGCCTCATTGAACTGCGCGCTATCGCCTGCAGGCAGGCTCCTACAACAATAATTATGGGGTGGTGCTGCCCATGATGCGTATCTGCATGGGGTGCAGGGTGGCGTCGACCTGGCCGGACTTGCCGCTGTCGAGCAGGTCGGTCCAGGTCGCGCCGTTGGACAGTCCGGTATCGAGCCGCGGCCTGGCATCGGTCTTGCCGAGGTTGACCATGAGCAGGGTGCGCTCACCATCTTTTTCGCGCAGGATGCACAGCACCGCCGAATCGTCGTCGCAGAGGATGCGCTGGCTGCCGCCGCTGATTTCGGGCCGCGCATGGCGCAACGCCAGCAGGGTCCGGTACCAGTGGTAGAGCGAATCGGGATCGGCCTTTTCCTTCTGCAGCGACACGCCGTCATCGGAGCGATTGAAGCGATGCTTCCACCACCACTTGCTGCCGTCGCCCTTGTACCAGATGGCCGAGCCGGGAGCGTCAAGATCGGCCTGCCAGCGGAACGCCTCGCGCACCGGGATGCCGACGGCGTCGGTCAACGGAATGCCGCCGACCTTGCCGACATTCTTCGGCTGCTCACCGCGCATGCCCAGTTCCTGGCCGTAGTAGATCAGCGGATCGCCCTTGAGCATCAGCGCGATGGCGGCGGCGGCGCGGGCCTTGGCCTGGTTGCCGCCAAGCAGCGACATGGAACGGTCGATGTCGTGGTTTTCGAGAAAGATCAGCTGGGTCTTGCCGGCCGGCGTGATCGCCTCGGTGGCACGAATGTTCTCGATGATCTGCGGCTTGTTGAGCGACAGGATGGCGCCGCGCAACGGGAAAGCGAACACCATGTCGGCGTGGCCCTGGGTCAGCCACTTGGCGCCGTAGCCCCAGTCGGCCTGCTCGGCAAGAATGCCCAGATGCGGCCGGCGCTGTTTGAGCGCGCGGAAGATCGGGGCCCAGAAGTTCTTGAACAGGTGCGTGTCCAGGCCCTTGTGGTCGAGGTCGTCCATCATGTGGTCGATGCGGAAACCGTCCACGCCATCGCGGCCGCTGCCGTCGCCGTGCGGATCGGCCCAGAACAGCAACAGGTCGCGGAAGTAGTGCCGCACGCCCGGGTTGTTGAGGTTGACCATGGCGATGCCGTAGGCCTTGCCGGTGTAGCTGAGCCACTTGGCCTTGCCCAGGAACGGCTCGGCCACGCAATGGCTGGCGTCCTTCCACAGCAGGTAGTCGGCGTACTTCGCGTGCGGCTTGCAGATCGCGGTGCTCCACCACGGGTTGCCCTCGGCGACGTACTGGAATTCCTGGTCGAGATACACCTTGAGGCCCAGCGCGTGGGCGGCGCGAATGAAGGCGAAGTAGTCGGCCATCGTGCCGTAGGCCGGATCGATGGCCTTGAATTTGGTGGCGAAATAATTGTGGTAGTACGGCGAAGGCTGCAACGGCGTCAGCAGGATGGTGGTCGCGCCCAGTTCCTTGATGTAGCCGAGCTTGGAAGTCAGCCCTTTGAGATCGCCGATGCGGTCGCCATCGGAATCGCGGAAGCTGCGGAAAAAGATCTGGTAGAACACCTGGTGCGCCGATGGGCCGGGCGCGGTGTTTACGGCATGCGCCGGCCATGCCGTGATGCCGGTCATCAAACAGATGGCCAAACAGGCCAGCAGGGAGCGTACGGGTTTCATGCGTCGTTCTCCGTCGAATGCAATAGGTCGCCAAAAAAACGCAGCGTGTGTTCAAGCGTGGCCGACCAATAGGGCCACTCGTGGCCACCGGGACGCTCGGCGTATTGGTGGGCTATGCCGAGATGCTGCAGGTTCCGGTGCAGTTCGCGATTGCTTTCCAGATACGGATCGTCGAGGCCGCAGTCGATGCGCAACGACGGCAGCACGGCCGTGGTGTTGATGAGCGCGCCCAGCACGTCGCGGTCGCCGGCTTCCCGGCTCCAGGCATCGCGACACTCCTCGATCAGTGCGTCGAATTGACCCGCTTCGATCACCGCCGACATGGCCGCGGCGGCCAAGATGCGTCTCGGGTATTTGCCGGCCAGACGCAATGCGCCGAAGCCGCCCATGCTCAGGCCCGCAATCAGCAGCGGAGAACGCACGGAACATTCCGCGATCACCTCGCGCGCCAACGCGGGCACCTCGTCGATGATCCAGCGCTCGGCATCATGGTCGTCGTGCGCCACGTAGCCCGATCCGTCGCCCCACAGGCCGTCCGACGGCATCAGCAAGGCCACGGGCGGCAACACGTCCGTCTCGATCAGGCGATTCGCGGTGAGGTGCGCCGACCCTTTCAACGCCCAGGCCCAATGCGAGCCGTACACGCCATGCAGCAACATCACGATCGGCAGATTGGACATGCCGCGCGCCGCCTCCGGCACGAACACGGTGACATCGGCGCGACGCCGCAACGCGCGGCTCTTGACGGTGACAAAGCGAAGCCCGTCCGCGCTGATCGCGGCATCGGAACACTCGATGGTGCGAAAGACTTGTTCGTTCATGCGATATGCAAAACGCCTTTGGTGCTGCGGCCTTCAAGCATGTCGCTGAAGGCCTGATCCAGCGCCGACAATGGATAGTGATGACTGATCAGTCCGGCCACTTCGAGCTTGCCCTGTTCCGCCCATGCGAACAGGCGCGGAAAATCGCGCGACGGCACGCAGCCACCATACAGCGGCGCCAGGTAACGCTTGTTCCAGAACAGGTCGGTGAGTTCCAGCGTGGCCGGGCCATGGGCGCCGCTGACCTGCAACGCATTGCCGCCGTTGCGCGCCAGCTTCAAGGGCAAAAACGCCAGCGCCGGCACGCCGGTGGCTTCGAAGGCGTGATCCACGCCGCGCCCGTGGCTGAGCGCGTGCACGTCCGCCACCAGTTGTGCATGGTCGACGTCGTTCGCGTGCGGCTGCAGTACATGCGTGGCGCCCAGCTCGCGGGCGCGCGCCAGCCGCGCCGGCACGCGATCGATGGCGATGATGGAACGCGCACCGGCAATGCGCGCGCCCTGGATCACGTTCAGGCCGACGCCGCCGCAACCGAGCACCGCCACCGTATCGCCGGCCGCCACCGCCGCCACGTTCACCGCCGAACCCACGCCGGTCATGACCGCGCAACCGATGATGCAGGCCGACTGCGGCGACAGCCCGGACGGCAGCGGCGTGACGGCTTCGGCGCGCACCAGGGTGTGGCGCGCGAACGTGCCCAGGTGAAAGGATCGCTCGATGGCCTGCCCGCGCCAGCGCGTGGCTCCGGCATGCGCGCGGCTGCTGCCGGCGTGCGACGCATCGAGTTCGTGGGTGCGCTCGCACAACGCTTCGGCCCCTTGCCGGCACTGGAAGCATTCGCCACAGGGAATGGCCCAGTTGAGCAGCACGGGCTGGCCGACCTCCAGCTCCACGCCCTCGCCGACGGCCTCGACATGGCCGGCGCCCTCGTGCCCCATCACCAACGGGCCGGGCCAGTGCAGCGAAGCGTGATCGGTATGGCAGACGCCTGCGGCGGCGATCGCCACGCGCACTTCGCCGGCCCGCGGCGGATCGACCTCGATCTCGCCGAGTTCGAAATGTCCCTGGCCATCAGCCACGATGGCTTCGGAACAAACGACGCCGAACGTCATGTTTTGCGCTCGAACAGCACGGGATTGCACGGCGTGTCGATCACCTTGCCGACCTCGGCGCCGGGGCACCAGCGTTCCCAGTCCTGCTGCTGCATGTGGTTTTCCGGCGCCTTCAGGCGCATGTCGCGATCCATGTAGATCACCGTCATCACCGCGCGCGGCCAGTCGGAACGGTTGGGGCCGGCGCGATGGAACGTCCAGCCGGAATGGAAACTCACCTCGCCCAGATCGAACGGCTCGTCGACCACGCGGAACCCGTGCTCCTCCATGTTCGCGGTGATGGCG